>JAGWVE010000028.1 GCA_018971025.1 Bacteroidota bacterium
CCTGAGGTTTTAAATCTTGTAAAAGTTACCAAAGAATCTTTGTATAAAGGCATCGAAAAAGCAACGGTTAATAACCGTATTGGTGATATTTCCTATGCCATTCAAGAACACACTGAAATTAAAAATGGGTATGGTGTTGTGCGTGAATTAGTAGGGCATGGCTTAGGTAGAAATTTGCATGAAGATCCGCAAGTACCTAACTATGGCAAGCGTGGCAACGGACCAAAAATGAAAGAAAATTTAGTGCTCGCTATTGAGCCAATGATAAATTTAGGCACCCATAAAGTATACACAGACGATGACGGTTGGACCGTTAAAACGCAGGATGGAAAAGTGTCAGTGCATTTTGAACACGATGTTTGTGTAAAACGAAACGAAGCACTCATTCTTTCTGATTTTAGTATTATAGAAGCCGCCGAAAAATTAAACACCAATCTAAATAGTAGCTACTATTAATTTTTTATACAACTACCATGCGTGAAAAATTAGTAGTGATAGGTGGTGGTGCAGCAGGATTTTTTTGTGCCATTAATGCGGCCAGGTTAAATCCTAATCTAGATGTTTGTATTCTAGAAAAGTCCAATAAATTACTCGCTAAAGTTAAAGTAAGTGGGGGTGGGCGTTGCAATACCACGCACGCATGTTTTGAACTTCCAGCACTCGTTCAAAAATATCCGCGCGGCCAAAATTTTTTAAAGAAAACATTTCATTGGTTTAATACCACAGATACAATTGAGTGGTTTGCTTCGCGTGGCGTAGATTTAAAAACAGAAGCGGATGGACGGATGTTTCCTGCGTCCAATGATTCCCAAACCATTATTGATTGTTTGTTAAAAGAAGCAGACAAATATAAGGTTCACGTTCAAATACAAACTGCTGTTGAAAAAATAACCGTTAATAATGCGGGCATTTTTTTAGTGCAAACAACAAACAAAACAATCGAAGCCAATTATGTTTGTGTGGCAACGGGAGGTTTTCCGAAAGCACATCAGTTTGAATTTATTACAAACCTTGGGCATACCATTGAAGCGCCCGTTCCATCACTTTTTACATTTAACATGCCAGGTAATCCGATCACAGAACTCATGGGTGTGAGCGTTTCAGAAGCGCAAGTAAAAATTGCAGGATCAAAAATAATGGCAACCGGCCCACTGCTTATTACGCACTGGGGCATGAGTGGGCCCGCTATTTTAAAATGCTCGGCATGGGGTGCAAGAGAACTGGCTAATCTAGGCTATGCTTTTACCATTCGTGTAAATTGGATTCCTACTTACGCAGAACAAGATTTACGGACTGCTTGGCCACTTATTAGGTCAGAGCAGGGTAATGCCAAAATAGGAGGGCGTAACCCTTTTGAACTACCGGGTAGATTGTGGTTACACCTGCTGGAAGTTTGTGGAATAGACACGGGGATCAGTTGGGCAACGCTAACCGCTGCAGCACAAAACAAGCTCATTACGGCTTTAACGGCGTTTGAGTGCAAAGTGAGTGGCAAAACCACGTTTAAAGATGAATTTGTTACTTGCGGTGGCATTAAATTATCGGAAATTGACGCTAATACCATGCAAAGTAAGCGCATCAAAGGGCTCTATTTTGCGGGCGAAATCATGGATATAGATGGCATTACAGGCGGGTTTAATTTCCAAAATGCCTGGACTTCTGGTTGGATAGCAGCCAAGTCCATTGCTGAGCCTAAAAAAAATGACTAAAACCCACTATTTATACCGGGTTTAGCTGTTTTTTTACTAGATTATTCTTACTTTTGCACCCCCGAATTCATTAAACCATCGGGGTTATTTTATGCAAATTTTCCGTAAACAATTAAACGCAGATGCTCAGGACAGCACTGGTGCCGAGGCAACAGCTGTAACTGCGACAACAAATGCCCCTGCAGCAGCGCCAGTTGTAGAAACTGCGCACGATGATTTTGACTGGAGCATTGACAAACGTAACGTTAGTCATTATGCCGAAGCAGAAAGACAAAAGTATGATAAAGTGTATGATGGCACTTTCGTACAAATCCAAGATGGCGAAATCATGAATGGTATCGTTGTTGCTTTAACAAAAACAGATGTTGTGATCAACATTGGTTTTAAAAGTGATGGCCTTATTTCTTCTAACGAATTCCGTGATCTTCAAGGATTAAAAATTGGTGATGAAGTAGAAGTGATGGTTGTTGAAAAAGAAGACCGTCAAGGAAACTTACACCTTAGCCGCAAATCTGCGCGCATCTTCCGTGCTTGGGAAAGAATTATGGAAGTGCACAAAACAGGTGAAGTGGTTACAGGTACTGTTACCAGCAAAACAAAAGGTGGCTTGATCGTTGATGTATTTGGTATGGAAACTTTCTTACCAGGTTCTCAAATTGACGTGAAGCCAGTTACAGATTACGATCAGTTTGTTGGTAAAACAATGGAATTTAAAGTTGTAAAAATCAACGAAACCATTAAGAACGCAGTTGTATCACACAAAGCCCTTATCGAAAGCGATATCGAAGCACAACGTGCTGAGATCATGAGCAAATTAGAGAAAGGTCAAGTACTAGAAGGTGTTGTTAAAAACATCACTGACTTTGGTGCATTTATGGACTTAGGTGGATTAGATGGTTTATTATATATCACAGATATTTCATGGGGTCGTATCTCTCACCCAAGCGAAGTGGTGAAGATGGATCAGAAATTACAAGTAGTAGTATTAGACTTCGACGACGACAAAAAGCGTATCAGTTTAGGTCTAAAACAATTGACTCCACACCCTTGGGATGTATTACCAGAAGGACTTTCAGAAGGTTCTGTTGTGAAAGGTAAAGTTGTAAACATTGAAGATTACGGTGCGTTCTTAGAAATTCAACCTGGTGTTGAAGGTCTAGTTCACGTATCAGAAATTACATGGGCTAACACACCAATCAATGCAAAAGAATTCTTTAAGTTACAAGATGAGTACGAAGCTAAAGTGGTAACACTTGATAAGGACGCGCGCAAAATGAGCTTATCAATTAAGCAAATGAGCCAAGATCCTTGGAGCAGCATCGAATCTAAATTCCCTGAAAACAGCAAGCACAAAGGTTTGGTAAAAAATATCACTCCGTACGGTGTTTTTGTTGAAATGGAACCAGGAATTGGTGGTATGATTCACATCAGCGATTTAAGCTGGTTGAAGCGTTTCAATCATCCTTCTGACTACACTAAAGTAGGCGATGCAATTGATATCATTATCTTAAGCATTGACAAAGAAAACAGAAAATTACAATTAGGTCATAAGCAATTAGAAGAAGATCCTTGGAATGCATTAGAAGAAACTTTTGCAATTGGATCTGTACATGAAGGTACTGTTACCCGTAAGGATGACAAAGGTGCCCTTGTACAACTACAATATGGCTTAGAAGGATTCGTGCCTAATCGTCACTTGAACAAAGAAGATGGTACACAGGTAAAAGCAGATGAAACAGCACAATTTATGGTGATCGAATTTGATCGCAACGAAAAGCGTATTGTATTATCACACGCTCGCCTTTGGGAACAAGTAATAGCTGAAGAAAAAGAAGTAGCTAAGAAAGAAGCCAAAGCAGAATCTGACAACACCAAGAAGGCAGTTAAAGCCGTTCAGTCTAAAGTAGAGAAATCTACCTTAGGTGATTTGAGCGCATTAGCTGACATCAAGGCAAAATTGCAGGAAGGTGAAGGTGGGAACTAATTAGTCCCCTTTCATTAGGAATAGGTCAAAAAGCTGTCTAACCACCCGGTTAGGCAGCTTTTTATATTTTTCTTAACTAGTTGATAGTCAATATCCGAAATCAAATTTCTAATTTGCTAACAATTAACTAATTTTGCCAACTTGTATGAATAGAATTGTAATTGTTTTTTTGGCGGCCTTTTTGTTGGTTTCTTGCTCTACAAAATTTTCTAAAATTTTAAAGAGTAAGGATGTGGAGTATAAGTATAAGATGGCAGAGCAGTTTTATGCAAAAAAAGATTACAGTAAAGCACAGGTGTTATACGAAGATATTTTTCAGGTGATGAAAGGTACCCCTCGTTACGAAGACATGTATTATAAATTCGCGTATTCTTATTATTATCAAAAAGATTACTCGAACGCCGAAAACTTATTCAAGAATTTCATGGAAAATTTTCCAAGTTCTGGTAAGTTAGAAGAAGTAGAATACATGCGCGCGTATTCGTTCTTTAAAGAATCACCAAAAGTAGATTTGGATCAAACCAATACCAATAAAACCATGCAGTTAATGCAGGCTTTTATCAATGGTCATCCTGGTTCAAAACGAATTACAGATGCAACAGAGATTATAGACCAGTGTAGAGAAAAGTTAGAAGAAAAAGAATTCAAAGCAGCACAGCTTTATTTGAACTTAGGTTATTATAAAGCGGCCGCAGTAGCTTTTGGTAATGTATCTGATAATTTTCCGGATTCAAAAAAAGCGGATTTATATAAATACCAAGTAGTGGTATCATATTATAAATATGCCGAAATGAGTTACGAAGAAAAGCAACATGAGCGTTATGCAAAAGTGATTGTAGAATGTGATGATTTTCTAGAACGCTACAATACTAGTAAGTATGTGGCTGATGTAAATAAATACAAAACAGCATCTTCAAATTATTTAAACAATACAAAAAAATGAGTAAGCTAAGAAGACAATTAAGTGCCAACACACCAAGCGTTGTTGAAACCAAAAGCCTAATAGATATAAAAGCAAAAACTGGTAATTTATACGAGTCAATTGCTATTGTGGCTCGTAGAGCCAATCAAATCAATGTATCTATCAGAGAAGAATTGCACAACAAACTAGAAGAGTTTGCAAGTCACACAGATAGCTTAGAAGAAATTCATGAAAATAAAGAGCAAATCGAAATCTCTAGAGCGTATGAAAAAATGCCTAACCCTGCTATTTTAGCAACCCAGGAGTTCATGGAAGGAAAGGTGTACTACAGAAGAAATGAAGAGAACGATTTATTCCGTTAATTCAGCAATAAACGTATGTATCAAAAAGACAGTTTTTTAACTGTCTTTTTTTGTTAATTTAGTGTATCCTATTTGACCATCTATGAAGTTTGCAAACACTTTACTCACGCTACTTTTTTTGGCCCTTATTTCAGGCGCTAAAGCCCAGGAATTGCAGGCTAGGGTAACGGTGTTATCCAATAGGGTAGCCACCACCGTAGACCGTAAAATATTTACAACACTTCAAACGCAGCTCACCAATTTACTCAACAATAGAAAGTGGACTTCTGATATCTACAAGCCGCAAGAAAAAATAGAGTGCAGCTTTATTTTAAATATTGAGTCGATCGTAGAAACCAATGTTTATAAAGCCACACTGAGTATTCAAGCGGCTAGGCCTGTATTTGGATCTACCTATAAAGCCAGCATGGTTAATTTTCAGGATCCAGATGTGACCTTTAAATACCAAGAATTTCAGCCCCTCGAATTCAATGAAGCTAGGGTACAAGGTACCGACGCAGGTGCCGCTAATTTGCCAGCCATTTTTGCCTATTATGCCTATATGATTATAGGTCTCGATTACGATTCCTTTGCACTAAAAGGAGGTGAGTTATATTTTAGAAAGGCTTTAAATATTGTAAACAATGCACCTGAAGGGAAAGGGGTTCAGGGTTGGAAAATGTTTGATGGATTAAGAAACCGTTTTTGGCTCGTTGAAAATGTAACCAATAACCGTAACAACCTTATCCATGATGTGTTTTATGGCTATTACCGTAACGGATTAGATCATTTAATGGACAGTGAAGACGAGGCGCATACGGCCGTTTTAGCGTCACTGATACAGCTCCAAACTTTTGCTCAAGAAAATCAAAATAGTATGATTCAGCAGTTTTTTTTACAAAGTAAATTTGCTGAATTGTCCGGTATTTTTAAAAAGGCAAAAGCTGCAGACAAACAAAAAGCACTTGAATTATTAACCGCTTTGGATGCTGCCAATGCACCTAAATACAAAGAAGCGCTGCAATGATAAAACCTACTTCTTTTGTTTTTGTGGTCCTTTGCTTTTTGGCGCTCGCTTGTACTAGTACCCCAAAAAATGTGCTACCCGTAAATACCATGAAAGTGGTTATGTTTGATATGCTTAAAGCCGATGACTGGTATGCGCGCATTATTGTAGGGGATACGTTAATGAAAAAAGTAAAAGAAGACATCCCTTTGTATGAGCAGGTCTTTGCTGTACATAAACTTACAAAAAAGGAATTTTTTGATAGCTATCATTATTATGAATCGCACCCGGTAGCATACAAAGAACTGGTTGATTCACTAGAATCTTATGCCATTAACCAAAAGCTAAAAACGTTAAAAAAATAAACAATCTTTATTTACAATTGTTACAATAAAAAACAAAACATATGAGTTTAACAACAGGCACTGCCGCCCCTAATTTTAGTTTATTTGACACCGACAAAAACCTGGTTCATTTAGCAGATCAAAAAGGTAAAAATGTAGTTTTATTATTCTTCCCTTTGGCTTTCACAGGTGTTTGTACTACTGAGCTATGTTCTATCAGAGACAATATTGCGCTCTATAATAATACAAGTGCAACGGTATTTGGTATCTCTGTAGATTCTTTGTTTTCGCTTGGTAAGTTTAAAGAAGAGCAAAAATTAAATTTCCCTTTATTAAGCGATTTTAATAAAGATGCAGCTAAAGGATTTGGTGTTTTATACGACGTGTTCCCTGCTTTTGAAATGCAAGGCGTTAGCAAGCGTGCTGCGTTTGTAGTTGACAAAGAAGGGGTAATTCAGTACGCCGAAGTTTGCCCAACCCCAGGCGATTTGCCAAACTTTACGGCCATTCAGGAAACCCTTGCTAAACTAGCTTAATCTAGTTTTTAGTATATTTGTTCCAGTTACATCCAAATGATGCAAAAAAGGAACCTAATTATATTAGTTATTTTATATACCATTACTACCAGTTTTGTACCTGGTGGTAATGGTTTTTATGATTCTTTTTTTAGTGCACCTGCAACGAGCAACACTAAAATTGTTCGCATCTATCCCAACCCCGCTACCTCTGTAATTAATTTTGAGTTTGACAAATCTGTCGAATCAACAAATACAATCGCTATCTATAGTTTCTATGGAAAAAAAATGAGCGAACAACGTTTGTCTAATAACAAAGTAACTTTCATGTTAGATGACAATTATACGCGCGGCTTGTATGTTTTTCAACTCCGCGATCAATCTGGCAAGCTTATCGAATCAGGTAAATTCCAGGTAAGTAAATAGAATAATTTCTTGGTTACTTATCAGTCACTTCTACAATTAAAAATTTCAAATAGTTGGTATTTTCCATCCCCCAAATAATTGGGTGATCAGAAGCTTGTGCTTGAAATGTTACTTGCCTAATTTTTTTGCGTGCATCTTTTGCAGCCATTTCAATGGTTTGCAAAAAGAGCTCTGGTTGCACTAAATTGGTACAACTTGATGTTACTAAAAATCCGCCATTTCTAATTAATTTCATGCCGCGCAAATTAATTTCTTTATACCCGGTAATAGCTTTTTGAATACTTTCTCTACTCTTGGTAAATGCAGGCGGGTCAAGCATTACAACGTCGTATTGTCTACCATCTTTGCCCCATTGCTTAAGTACATCAAACGCATTCATGGCTTCAAACTTGCATATATCAGCAAGGCCATTTAGTGCTGCATTTTTATTGGCTTGCGCTACGGCGTTTTCTGAAATATCTAAACCCAACACAGATTTTGCACCATAATGTGCTGCGTGAATTTCAAAAGTTCCGGTATAGGTAAATGCACCTAAAACGTCGGCGCCTTTTACAATATGTTGAATGGCTTTTCGGTTGTCTTGTTGGTCTAAAAAGTATCCCGTTTTTTGTCCATTTTCTATGTCTACATGAAAGCGTAATCCGTTTTCATGGATGATGATATTTGTATCAAATGGCTCCGATAAAAAACCTTTTATTTGCGTGAGTCCTTCTAGTTCTCTAACCGGCACATCGTTTCTTTCGTAAATACCTTTGGGTGTAAAAATGGTGTTAAGCGCTTCCACAATGGCAGGCTTCCAGTGATCCATGCCTAACGACAAAGTTTGTATAACAAAATAGTCATTGAACTTATCAATGATAAGGGCAGGCATTTGATCTGCTTCGCCAAAAACAAGGCGACAGTTTTCGGTATAACCAATTTTTTGACGATAAGCCCAGGCTTCTGCAATACGGCGGTGAAAAAAGGCAGCATCGATGGTTTCGGGCTTTCTGGTGAGTAAGCGCACTAAAATTTGAGATTTTGGGTTGATATAGCCTCTTCCAGCAAATTTCCCGTCGGCATAATGAACGTCGACGGTAGCTGCAGGCTCAATAGGGCCGTCAATCTTGTCTACTTCATTGCCAAATACCCATGGGTGACCATTTGCGATACGTGCCGCAATCTTCTTTTTTAGAAACAACTTTGTCATGTCTGCGAAGATAAGGCGGATTAATCTGCCAATTTTTCCCTTTTCTTTGCAACGGCAAAATTTTTGCCATATGGATGGGGTAAATTAATAAGCAATAGTTATGGAAGAGTCAATACCAAACGAAATGGAGCAAAATATTGAAAATGAGCTCAATACCGATGAGAATGTGCCTGGAACAGAGCATTTAAACGCACCCGTAGCCGATGAAGATCCTATAACCAAGCTAGAAGCCGAATTACAGGAGCAAAAAGACAAATACCTGCGCTTAATGGCAGAGTTTGACAATTATAGAAGAAGAACATCCAAAGAGCGCCTAGAGCTTATTCAAACGGCTGGCAAAGACGTTATTGTATCGATGCTTGATTTGTTAGATGATTGTGACCGTGCCGAAAAGCAGTTGCAAAGTTCAGATGATATTGCAGTTCAAAAAGAAGGCATTCAACTCGTTTTCAATAAATTGCGTTCAACCATGCAATCTAAAGGCGTTAAAGCGATGGAGAGTATCCACCAAGATTTTGATGTAGAAAAGCATGAAGCCATTACTGAAATTCCTGCACCAACCGAGGACTTAAAAGGAAAAGTAATTGATGATGTGATTAAAGGATATTATTTAAATGATAAAATTATCCGCTTTGCAAAAGTGGTGGTAGGAAAATAAATAAGCAATGGCAAAAAGAGATTTTTACGAAATATTAGGGGTATCTAAATCTTCCTCTGCAGATGAAATAAAAAAAGCATACCGTAAAGTAGCTATGCAATTTCACCCAGACAGAAATCCAGGTGATAAAGAAGCAGAAGAAAAATTCAAAGAAGCCGCAGAAGCCTACGAGATACTAAGCGACGCTGATAAGAAAGCAAAGTATGACCGTTTTGGGCATAATGCTTTTGGCCCAGGAACAGGCGGTGGCGCATCTCATAGCTCTAATATGGACGATATCTTTAGCCAATTTGGAGACATGTTTGGTGATGATGCTTTTGGTTCTTTTTTTGGTGGAGGAAGATCAAGAGGCGGTGGAGGCAGAGCTGCAAGAGGACAGCGTGGAAGTAATTTGCGTATTAAAATCAAATTGAATTTTGAAGAAATTGCAAAGGGTGTCAACAAAAATGTGAAAGTAAAAAAGCACGTTACTTGTACCGGTTGCGGTGGTAACGGTGCTAAGGATAAAAACAGCGTTCAAACTTGTAGTGCATGTGGGGGTAGTGGACAGGTTCGTAAATTGACCAATACTTTTTTAGGTCAAATGCAAACTGTTACTACTTGTTCGTCATGTAACGGAGAAGGAACAACTGTTACCGCTAAATGTGGCACTTGTAAAGGTGAGGGAAGAATGTATGGTGAAGAAACCATTTCTATTGATATCCCTGCAGGTGTGCAAGAGGGTATGCAATTAAGCATGAATGGAAAAGGAAATGCAGGGGAAAGAGGTGGTAGCCCAGGTGATTTAATTATTCAAATCGAAGAAGAAACGCATCCAGAATTACAACGTGATGGTCTTAATGTAGCCTATGATTTACACTTAAATTTTGTAGATGCTGTATTTGGAACGCAAGTAGAAGTGCCAACCATTGATGGTCGTGCAAAAATTAAAATTCCAGCAGGAACGCAAAGCGGTAAAATATTTAGACTTAAAGGAAAAGGTTTCCCTGAAGTACAAGGGTATGCTAAAGGAGACCAATTGATATATGTAAATATTTGGACGCCGCAGGCCGTTACTGACGAAGAAAAAGCAATGCTAGAAAAACTGCAGTCAAGTGAAAACTTTAAGCCCAATCCTAGTAAATCGGATAAGAGCTTTTTTGATAGGGTAAAGGAAGCTTTTAATTAAGCCGCTCGCAATTGTATGTTGCTTGCGTTATTCTACAAGTTTATAAATATCCTTGCTGTTTCGGCCAAAACCATCATAGTCTAATCCATACCCTAATACAAATTTATTAGGGATAGAAAAGCAACAATAATGAATGGGTACTTCAAATACCGTTGCTTCTGGTTTATGCAGTAATACGCCAATTGTAAGGGATGTGGGTTGTTGGTTATGTAGTTGAGGTAAAAACGTATGTAGTGTTTTGCCGGTATCAATAATATCTTCTAAAACAATAACGTGTCTGTTGGTTAGATCTACGTCAAGTCCAATAGCGGTAATTACTTGACCGGTAGAAGTGGTGCCTTTATAAGAAGCAAGTTTAATAAAACATATTTCAGCTTCTATGGTAATGGATTTAAAAAGGTCGGCGGCAAACATAAATGACCCATTTAATACCGCAATAAACAAAGGTTTTTTACCAGCGTAATCATTGTTGATTTGTGCTGCTAGTTCCGCAATTTTTTCTTGCAATAAAGCTTCTGGTAAAAATATTTCAAAACTTTTTCCGTGTAGTTGAATCGTAGACATACGCTTATTTTTTCTTTCCTTTTTTAGTTTTTTTGGTGCTTGTTTTTTCGGCAGCACGCAATTCTATTTTTTGACCTACCTGTAAAACGCTGTCTTTGTTGATGCCAGGGTTAAGGGTAAGTAAAGAGCTTAACAATACACCTTCCTTTTGTGCAATGCTGTAGAGCGTTTCGGCTCCTACAGTTACGTGCATTTCAGATGCTCCGTATTTTTGTTTCTTTTCAATAAATAAAATACGGTCCTGATCTAAGATGTTCATTTCCGTTAATTCATTAAAATCAAAAAGCTTACTTAAACTAATTTTGTTGCTATTGGCAATCGCTAACAAAGAGCTCCCTTTAGTGGCAAGTACCGCTTTGGTATGGTTGATGGTTACTTTGGTATTTTCAAGCAAGCTAACCGGCGCAGGTGCAGTAGGCGTAGGGGTAGAAACAGTTGTAGCGGGCGCCATTTTATTAGGCTCAATTTGTTTAGCAGGCGTTACAACAAAATCGATCCCTTTTTTCTTTTGCTCCATAGCAATAAGTGTATACTGCGCTAAATCATAATCGTTGATGGCTTTTATTAATTGCGCAGGATAATTTGGATTGGTAGCATAGCCTGCTTGTTTTAATCCAAATGCCCAACTTGTAAAATCGGTTACATCCAGTTTAAATAAAAAGGCATAGTGTGTTCTTGTTTTTAAAAAATTAGAGTGGTCAATAAATGAAGCTTCTGCGTTATCATACACTCTAAAGCATTCGCCTGTAGCATCATCATTATGGTAAATTTTTGGGCCAGTCCATTCGGTTTTACACTTAATGCCAAAATGGTTGTTGGCTTCTGTTGCGAGTCTACTCTTGCCCGTTTGTGATTCTAAAATAGCTTGACCTAATTTGATCGCAGCAGGAACCCCAGTTCTAATTTGCTCCTGCATTGCAATATTTTTGAACTGATTTATATAGTCAGCTGCATCTGCGCTAATGGTTTGTGCCAATCCAGTAAGGGTGATGCATGTAGCACATAAAAATGTAAAAAGTATTTTCAATCTCATAATTCGTTTTTTTGAATCAGCAGCATACCATCTCTTATGGTTAATAATACCTGAGAAGTACGTGTATCATTTTTTACGTGTTCATTAAAAGCATTAATGGCTGCCGCATTTTTTCCTGAAATAGTTTCTTCCAATACTTCTCCATGAAAAAGTACATTGTCCGCAATAATAATTCCTCCTTTAGCAAGCATAGGTACAACCATTTCGTAATACTGGGTGTAGCCCGTTTTATCGGCATCTATAAATACTAGATCCCAGTTCAGTGGGAGTGTAGGGATGATTTCTTTGGCATCACCTACATGTAATTTAATTTGATGTGCATATTTACTTTGCTCAAAATATTTGCTTGCTGTTTGAGCATCTTCTGGTCTAGATTCTATGGTATGCAAAACACCACTGGGTGTAAGGCCCTTTGCTAAACATAGGGCACTGTAGCCTGTAAAAGTGCCAATTTCTAAAATATTAACTGGGCTTTTAAGACAAGACAACATGCTTAAAAACTGCCCCTGCACTTCACCGCTAAGCATATGTGCTTTAGGGTGTGTTGCTCTTGTTTCGTCTAATATTTTTTGAAGTAGCGGTTCTGCGGGTGTTGTAAAAACATCCGAATACTGTATGGCCTTATCAATTATAAAAGGAATTGGCATGGATGCTTAGATCGCTTTTTCTTTTTTAGAAATAAGTAAGAGTCCTAAAAATGTAATGAGCCCATTGATAATTAAAAGTTCCAATCCAATTTCAAATGAACCAAAAAGTGCTTTTTGATTGATGTCAATTAATAAACAAAGAAGCGGAGAAAGTACACAAACAATGGGCACCCATTTATCAAGCACATTTCTTTTTAAAACAATGCCAAAGGTAAAGAGACCTAATAGTGGACCATAGGTATAGGCAGCTACTTTTAAAATAACGCCAATCATACTTGGGTTATCGATCCATTTATATACCATTACAAACAACAAGAAAACAAGCGCAAAGCCAATATGAATGCGCTGTCTAATTGTTTTCTTTTTTGTTTCATCCCAATCCTCTCTGCGCTGCATGCCTAAAATATCAATACAAAAAGTTGATGTGAGGGCTGTAATGGCGCCGTCGGCACTAGGGAACAAAGCAGAAATTAAAGCAATGATAAAAATAATGGACATGGCTGGTGGCATATGACCAAGCGCAACACTTGGAAATAATTTATCACCGGTAAATGCAAGTCCATTGGCACCTGCATACAAATAAAGAAGGCCGCCTAAAAATAAAAATAGCGAAATCACAACCAGCATGGTAAAGCCAAGTGTGATGATATTTTTTTGAGAATCTTTTAAGGTTTTAACAGAAATGTTTTTTTGCATCATCTCTTGGTCCATACCAGTCATGGTGATGGTTACAAAAGCACCAGCTAATATTTGTTTCACAAAAAATAATTTACTGGATGGTTCAGTAAAAAATACCTTGGTATAACCCTTGTCTGCCATGGCAGCAAAGCTTTCAAAGAACCCGACATGTAATTGATTGAGAATATAAAAAACACAAATTACAAGCCCTAGTAGCATGCAAGATGTTTGCAAGGTGTCCGTCCACACAATTGTTTTAACGCCACCCTCATAGGTGTACAGTAAAATCATCAGTAAAATAATAAGCGTGGTAGCCCAAAATGGAATATGAAAACTTTGTAAGATTGCATCTTGTAAAATGCGGACTACCAAATAAAGCCTTGCCGTAGCACCCAGTGTTCTTGATAATATAAAAAAGGAAGCGCCAGTTTTATAAGAAGCTACACCTAGTCTTGTACTTAAGTAATTATAAATCGAAGTTAAATTGAGCCTGTAATAGAGTGGCAGCAATACATAGGCAATGGTTAAGTAGCCAATTACATAGCCTAGTGTGATTTGTAAGTAGGAGAATGCATTTACGTAGTTGGTACCGCCTACAAGTGTACCCACTTGACCAGGAACACTCACAAAAGTAACACCACTTAATGATGTGCCTACCATGCCAAAAGCAACAAGCATCCAATTGCTGTTTCGATTGCCAATAAAAAAAGATTCGTTGGTGCTATTTTTACCTGTAATTTTAGCTACAACGAGTAAAATTAGAAAGTATACTATTACAAAAGAAAATAAAGCAATGGGCGACATGGCAATCGTTGTTTTTTGTTAATTTGTAGGCCTTAAAGGTAAGGATATTGCTCCTTTTTAACGCATAAGAATCTGATATATGTCTATACAATCTGTGGCTGTTTTTTGTGGTTCCAAAGATGGGAATGATCCACAATTTTTAATTGAGGCAACGGCCTTTGGAAAATTGTTGGGAACTGCAGGCATGAACCTTGTTTATGGCGGCGGAAATAAAGGTCTCATGGGTGCCGTAGCCAATGGTGCCATGGCAGCTGGAGTAAAAGTTATAGGCGTGATACCGGAACTCTTAATTGCCTGGGAGCATCAGCACGAAGGTATTACAGAACTTCATGTAGTAGCTGATATGCATGTTAGAAAAAAGATGATGTATGAAATTTGTGATGCAGCAATTATTTTGCCAGGAGGCAATGGTACACTTGATGAACTCTTTGAAATGTTAACTTGGAATACTTTAAAAATACATGATAAAAAAATCATCTTATTGAATTGCAATGGATTTTATGATCACTTGGTAGCGCATATGCAAATGATGCAAGCGCAGGGGTTTTTATACGAAAGTGTAGAACACCGTCTAATGGTTGTATCTACTGCCAAAGAGGCTATGTCACTGCTCCAAAGTTTTTAAAAAAGCTTAATCAAAAATTTTACCAGCGTTTAAAATATTGTTGGGATCAAATGTTTGTTTGATAGAGCGCATAAGTCTTAGATGCGTTTCTGAAAAAACGGTTTTCAAAAATGGTTTTTGAATAAGTCCTACGCCGTGCTCACCACTGATGGTGCCACCTAAACTTGCAATAAGTTCAAATAGCGGCATGAGCGCAGCTGTCATTTCCAAATTATTGTAGCTGTTTTTAATAGTAGGGTGGTTGATTCGTATATGTAAATTACCATCACCTGCATGTCCATAGCAAACGACTGTAAAGCCATTTTGCGCGGCAATTTCTTTAACGCCTTTAATAAGTTTAGGAAGCTCAGCCCTTGGTACAACAGCATCTTCTTCGATGGTGTAGCCGGCTGTTACGGCTGCTTCATTTGCTTTACGACGAATTTTCCAAAGTTCATTTTTTTGTTCGGCGTCCTCTGCAAAATATATTTCTCCAACTTCATAATTGTTTAATACTTCTGAAATGGCTTCCATCTCATTCATTAAAACGTCTAAGTTGTTGCCGTCTACTTCTATAATTAAATGAGCTGCAAGACCGTCCGTTAATGCTACGGCGGTACTATCTAATAATTTAGTTGCAAGGGTAATCGCATCAATTTCCATGAGCTCCATGGCGCTTGGCGTAATACCTGCTCTAAAAATCGCACTTACGGCTTCGCTAGCTTTTTCTAGGCTATTAAAAGGAGCAAGCATTAATAGGTCATACTTTGGATGCGGAATTAAGCGAAGTACAATTTTAGTAACAATGCCAAGGGTGCCTTCACTACCAACAATTAATTGGGTAAGGTTATATCCAGTGGCATTTTTTAAAACGTTAGATCCTGTCCAAATAATTTCGCCGGTAGGTAGCACCACTTCTAGGTTTAACACATAATCCTTTACAACACCATATTTTACAGCCTTAGGGCCACCTGAGTTTTCAGATATATTACCGCCAATAAAACAACTGCCTTTGCTTGCAGGGTCGGGTGGATAAAAGAGTCCCTTTTCTTTGACAGCATTTTGCAATACCTCGGTAATAACACCAGGTTCGGTGGTTACTTGCAAATTGCGTTCGTCTATGTCAAGAATTTTATTGAGCCTTTCGGTAGATAATAATACGCCACCTAAATGTGGGAGTGCACCACCTGTTAATCCAGTGCCTGCACCTCTTGGGGTAACGGGTATTATATTTTCGTTGCAAATTTTTAAAATGGCAGCAATTTCCTCCGCAGTTTTAGGTTTTACAACAACGGCTGGCAGGTACAATAAATTTTCAGTTTCGTCTTGTCCATAACGGTGCAAGCTTTCTTCATCTGCTACTACAAAATCATTTCCAATAATTTGCTTGAACTGATCTACAATAGATGCAGTTACGACGCCGGTTGCAGTTGCCATGGGTATGGTATTTAGAAAAGAAAACTAGAAAAGACCAAATAAAGTGCTATCAATTTTACCAATGATGTCACCTAGGTCGGCTTCGTTTTCGCCAAATTTATTTTTATCGCAATCAATGACAAGTAATGGACCTTCTTGGTAACCATCAATCCATTTGTTGTAATATTCATTGAGGCGTTTTAAATAATCAAGTCTGATATTTTCTTCATATTCTCTACCTCTTTTTTGTATTTGTGATACAAGGGTAGGAACAGATGCTTTTAAATAAATGAGTAAATCTGGTGGCTGTACCATGGTTTTAAGCGTAGTAAAAAACGCATAGTAGTTATCAAAATCACGCTTACTCATAAGACCCATTTCGTGTAAGTTGGGCGCAAAAATATTGGCATCTTCGTAAATGGTTCTGTCCTGAATAATGGTTTCAGTACCTCTTGCGATTTCTAATAGTTGGTTAAGTCTACCATTTAAAAAATATACTTGTAAATTAAAACTCCATCTAGGCATGTCTTCATAGAAATCCATCAGGTATGGATTGTGGTCTACGTCTTCAAATTGAGGTATCCAACGGTAATGCTTGCTTAGCATTTCTGTGAGTGTTGTTTTACCTGCGCCGATATTACCTGCGATTGCGATGTGTTTGGGTTTCTTAGCTTTTGCCATAGGGGTTGAAAATACGAAATGAGTATCTTAAAAAGATAATTAAAGTTTGTTTTTTTTTTAATAATAGTTCATGCCAATAGCACTCCTAACCAGCGTTAGGGTTTTTGAGGCGCTTTCGCCTGCTTTTTCGGCACCTAGTTTCATGATTTTTTGAAGGGTAGCCGTGTCTTTTTGTAAATCAGCTGCCTTTTCACGAATAGGTTTAACAAAAGCTGCCATGTCTTCGGCAAGTTGATTTTTTAAATCGCCATAACGGATAATACAATTGCCTTCACTACTATTATTATAATCTGATCTAAATTTTTGTACCGTATCTGCACTACTTACAAGTTCCATCAAGGTAAATAAGTTTTCGATGTAAGCAGGCATTGGTGCGTTTGGTACTTTAGGACCAGCATCTGTTGTTGCTTTCTTGATTTTTTTTCGAATCACATCATCTTCATCTGCTAAGTAAAGTGTGTTCATTTGATTTTCACTTTTACTCATTTTTCCTTCGCCATCCAAGCTTAAAATTTTTACTAGTTCGCCACCATAATTAAATGCATACGGTAGCGGTAAAACCTCGCCATACCTGTGGTTAAAGCGTTCTGCGTAATTGCGCGCCATTTCAAGGTGTTGCTCCTGATCTTTTCCAACAGGCACTTTTACGGCGCGGTGAATTAAAATATCTGCGGCTTGTAATACCGGATAGGTGAGTAATCCAGCGTTTACATTTTCTGGTTGTAATCGTACTTTTTCTTTAAAGGTTACTGTTTTTTCCAACTCACCTTTATACGCCATCATATTTAAATACAAGTACAATTCTGCAATTTGAGGAACGTCACTTTGTACATATAAAGCCACTTTTTCTGGATCTAGACCGCAAGCAATGTTTTCGGCAATCACCCTCAATACATTTGCTTGTAATTCTTTGGTATCTGGGTGGGTGGTAAGGCTATGCCAATTGGCCACAAAAAAGTAACAATTGAACTCGTCTTGCATGCGCACATAATTGCGCATCGCACCAAAATAATTCCCTAAATGAAGGAATCCTGTAGGCCTAATGCCACTTAAAACCACCTCTTTTTCCATAGCCGCGAAGATAAGGCGCTTTTTCATGATATTTGCTATAGAAATACCCTAAAACTGCCCATTATTCAAGGTTCCAATCACATATTAGGTTCACCCATCGAATACCTTAAAGGCGTTGGCCCTTTAAGAGGTGAATTATTGAAAAAGGAGCTGTCTATTTATACTTTTTCGGATTTACTAGAACATTATCCGCATAGACATATTGACAAGACCCAGGTGCATAAGATAGGCTCCATAAGCCCCGCCACCGATTTTGTGCAGGTAGTAGGTATACTTCAGCCGCCTGCTTTAATGGGTGACAAAAGGGCAAGGCGCCTTATTGCGCAGTTAACGGATGATACGGGCACACTGGAACTAGCCTGGTTTCAGGGGGCTAATTGGGTGCAAAAGAACCTGGTTCCTGGCCAGAAATACCTTGTTTTTGGTAAAACTGGATTTTTTAATGGGAAGCCTCAAATGGTGCATCCCGAAATTGAAATTTTTACACCTGCCAAAGAAGGAGGTAAGGATTATTTGGAACCGGTCTATCCCGCCACCGAAAAATTAAAAGCAAGAGGGCTCAATGGAAGACAACTGGCAAAACTCACATACCAGCTGTTTTCCATGTTAAAACCCGCAGATATACCTGAAAATTTACCTGCTACTATATTAGCTGATTATAAGCTCATGAACCGTTACGAGGCTTATTCCAATATTCACTTCCCGGTTTCTGAAAAAGCATACAAAGCAGCACTGAGGCGCTTAAAATTTGAAGAATTGTTTGTGGCGCAAGTGCGTCTTAATTTGGTACGCATATCTAGACATCAATCAAGCAGAGGGGTCATTTTTGAAAAAGTTGGTGACTTCTTCAATACTTTCTACAACCAGTATTTGCCTTTCGAATTAACGGGTGCACAAAAAAGAGTGCTCAAAGAAATTAGAACGGATACCGCTAGGGGCAGACAAATGAACCGCTTGTTGCAAGGAGACGTAGGCAGCGGTAAAACCATTGTAGCGCTCTTAAGTATGCTCCTTGCCGCTGACAATGGATTTCAAAGTTGCTTAATGGCACCCACCGAAATTTTAGCGCAACAGCATTACCACGGTCTCAGTGAATTATTAAAAGATATGGGTGTAGAACTGGCTTTATTAACAGGTAGTACCAAAACAGCTGCAAGAAAAAAAATCATGCAGGGTTTGCAAGATGGTTCACTTCATTTTGTTGTAGGCACACATGCTGTTATTGAAGAAAAAGTTCAGTTTCATAATTTAGGTTTTGTGATAGTAGATGAACAACACCGCTTTGGTGTTGCACAAAGAGCAAAGCTTTGGGAGAAGGCAGTTGTACCACCACATGTACTAGTGATGACTGCAACGCCCATCCCTAGAACCCTTGCTATGACTGCGTATGGTGATCTTGATTATAGTATCATGGATGAGTTGCCACCAGGCAGACAGCCCATAACAACCGTGCACCGAAATGAAATGGCGCGCGCAACAGTGATGGATTTTGTAAAATCAGAAATTGAAAAAGGAAGGCAAGCTTATTTTATTTATCCATTAATAGAAGAGAGCGAAAAACTTTCTTACGAAGACTTGATGCAAGGCTATGAACAAGTGAAAAGTTTTTTCCCTGAACCAAATTATAAAATTAGCATGGTCCATGGAAGACAACCCGCCGATCAAAAAGAAACCAATATGGCGCGCTTTGTAAATGGAGACACGCAAATTATGGTAGCCACCACGGTTATTGAAGTAGGGGTGAACGTACCTAACGCTTCTGTAATGGTGATAGAAAGTTCAGAAAAATTTGGACTTTCTCAGCTCCATCAGTTGCGTGGACGGGTAGGAAGGGGCTCCGAAAAAAGTTTTTGCGTTTTATTAACAGGTCAAAAAGTAAGCAACGATGCTAGGGAGCGCATCAAGATTATGTGTGCCACCAATGACGGGTTCTTAATTGCCGAAAAAGACCTTGAATTAAGGGGTCCTGGGGATATTGAGGGTACTAGGCAAAGTGGTGCATTAAACTTTAAGCTCGCTAATATTGTTAATGATAAAGAAGTATTGGAAGTGGCCAAAATAGCAGCCGAAAAGCTGGTAGAAGAAGACCATACCCTCGCTTTGACAAAAAATTTAGAATTGAAAAACTATCTTCAGTCCCAAAAGTCGAGATCGGGTTGGGGAAAGATATCGTAACTTATAAAAAAACAAGATGTTGCAGCGCAGATTTGTTGGTCTTTTATTGTTCATTTTTATCACTTGTATAAGTCAGGTGAGCGCGCAACAGTACCTCGAATTTGTTGAAAATAAGGGGCAGTGGCCAGATGCTATAAAATATCAGGCGCAAACGGTGGCAGGTGCTTTTGCACTTCAAAATAATGGGTACCGTGTGCTTGTTCATAACCCTCAAGATTTAGCAGCTTTAAACACACACCCTCGCGAAAAAAATTACACCCCTGCTGCATCAGAAAATTTTGATGGCGTCTTGCATTCACATGCATACGAAGTAAAGTTTTTAAATGCCAATCCTAATCCTACCATTGTTCCAGAAAAAATACAATCGTCTTACAATAATTATTTTATTGGTAACGATTCTACTAAATGGGCGAGTGGTTGTAAAATTTATAAAGCAGTTGTTTACAAAGACGTTTATCCTGGCATTGACATCAGGTATTATACGAATGAAGCGCAATTAAAATATGATATTATTGTACACCCAGGAGGTGACGTTTCAAAAATAGCATTGTACATAGATGGCGCCGATGGTATCAAAATAAAAAATCGTGCACTTGAAATAAAAACAAATGTTACCACCGTTTCTGAATTAGCGCCTTACTCATATCAATTAAAACAGCAAGGAAAAAAAGAAGTGGTTTGTGATTATGCCGTAAAGGGAAACATTGTAAAATTTTCTATTGCCGGCGATTACGATAAAACAGAAACCCTTGTAATCGATCCATCTATTGTGTTTTACGGTTATACAGGTAGTACTGCAGATAATTGGGGCTTTACCGCTACCTACGATCCGCAAGGAAATTTTTATGCTGGCGGAATTGTATTTGGAAGTTTTGGCTTGTTCCCCGTTAGCAATGGTGCTTTTCAAACAACCTTTGGTGGCGGTGTTCCGGAAGGGGATATTAGTGCCATTGATATTGGTATCATGAAATTTGATCCAAGTGGTGCCAACCGCGTATACGCAACATATATTGGTGGTAAAGGAAATGAGCAACCCCATAGTTTGGTGGTGGACGCTTCAGGTAATTTAATTATTGTCGGAAGAACATCATCAGGAAGTACTTACCCTGTAAAAGGCTTATCGTCCTATGGTCCTTTAGGTGGCCTCTTTGACATTATTGTAACCAAATTAAATGCCACAGGAACGGCACTTGTAGGCTCCATGCGCATTGGTGGCACAGCAGACGATGGTGTAAATATCAGACCCAATTATACAAGACCACAAGTGTCCGAATCTACAAGAAGAAATTATGGGGATGATGCCCGTAGCGAAGTAATTGTAGATGGTGCAGGTAATATTATTTTAGCATCTGCTACACAGTCCAACGATTTTAAAGTTTCGGCGGGTGCCTTTCAATTAACAGCAGGCGCCAAAACAGCAACGCGTTTACAAGATGGCGTTGTCATAAAAATGACACCCAATTTAGACGCTGTTATTTTTAGTTCCTACTTAGGCGGTAATGATGATGATGCAGCATTTGTGCTTGCTATCAATCCACTAACTGGATTTATTTATGTAGCTGGCGCTACAGCAAGCACCGATTTTCCGGGAAGTAAAGCAGGCGTTTTATTTGGCACCAACCAAGGAAATATTGATGGGTTTGTGACCATCATTAGCCCAGATGGAACCAGGCAAATTGCAACCAGTTATTTTGGTACTGGTGGAGCCGATATTATTTATGGAATTCAGTTTGACAAATATGGTTTTCCTTACATTATGGGAACCACAACCGTTGCATGGCCTATTATTAATTCGCCCTTTAATAGCGGTGGCAATCAAGCCAATGGCAAACAGTTTATTGCCAAACTACAACCCGACTTAACACAGTTTTTATACTCCGCAAATTTTGGTACGGCTACGGGTAGTTTTCCTAATATTTCACCTACTGCTTTTTTGGTGGACCGTTGTGAAAACGTTTATGTGTCGGGCTGGGGCGGTACATTAGCCCCAGGATTTCCATCGGCAGGAACCAAGGGGTTAACAACATTTGGACCAGGTCAATTAAGTACCACTACAGATGGCGAAGATCTTTACTTTTTTGTTTTAGAAAGAAGTGCAAAAAATATTTTATACGCCACTTTTTTTGGATCCATTACGGGCGCCAGTGGTCCACTCGGCGACCACGTTGATGGAGGTACCAGCCGCTTCGATAAAAACGGCACCATTTATCAATCGGTATGTTCATGCCTTGGTTCTAATCCGGCCCCCGGTACAGCTTTACGTGGAACAGCAGGGGTATGGTCACCAAATAATATGTCTGCAGATCCTAACTCGGCACACTGTAATTTACTAGCCATAAAACTCGCGTTTAATTTAGCGGGTGTGGGTGCTGGTTTAAAAGCATCCATTAAAGGAACGGTAAGAGATACATCTGGTTGCGTTCCTATGACTGTAGATTTTACAGACACACTCGCGCAGGGTAAATCTTATGTTTGGGATTTTGGTGATGGCACTACACCTTTAAAAACAACTGCAGCATCGGTGTCCCATAATTTTACTACCGTTGGTGTTTACAAGGTAATGCTTGTAGCCATCGATTCTAGTACCTGTAATATTGCAGATACCACATATATCAATATGCACGTTAGAAATGATGATGCTAGTTTATCATTTGTTTCCAATAAAATTCCACCTTGTGATAAATTAACTTTTGAATTTGATAATACCAGCACGGGTCCTGCATCTAAACCTTTTTCTAATAAAAGTTTTACTTGGGATTTTGGGGATGGTACTAAACTCGCTGCAGGGTCAGGAATTGTAACGCATATGTATGCTGTTGGAGGTGCTTACAATGTCAAACTCACTTTAAACGATACCAACTATTGTAACAGCCCAGATAGTTTAATCAAGCAAATTAGTTTGTCGCCAAACGTGATCGCTAATTTTACCTATCCTGCTGCTGCATGTGCACCGTTTAATGCTGTTTTCAAAAACACATCTACTGCAGGGCAAAACTTTTTCTGGGATTTTGGTGATGGTGCCACTTCTACACAGTCCAATCCAACGCATCTATTTGCAAGACCTGGTAGTTACACAGTACAACTTATTGCCGTTGATCCTAATACTTGTAATAAAAGGGACACCATTACCCATATTATAACGGTGGTAAATAAGCCAACAGCATCATATACCTATTCACCTAATCCAACCATGCCCAATATGCCAATACAGCTTGTAAATACATCTGCTGGCGCTGTTTCGTACAAATGGATTTTTGGAGATGGTAAAACGTTTACAACTGCTAAAAGAGACACCGTTATTTCATATCAATATCAAAAAACAGGTACGTACAATGTTTGTTTGATCGCATTTAATGCCGCTGGTTGTTCTGATACAACTTGTACCCAAATAGATATTAGTGTGGAAGTGGGCTATAGTGTTCCAAATGCATTTTCGCCTAATGGGGATGGTGTAAATGATAGGGTATTTGTAAGGGGCTTTGGTATTTCAAAAGTAAGCTTCCAAATATTTAATAGATGGGGTGAACTGGTGTTTGCAACCACAGATATCAATGCTGGTTGGGATGGGTATTATAAAGGAAAATTACAAGCACAAGATGTGTATCATTACACAGCTGTTGTTGAATTTTATACAGGTGAAAAATTGGCTAAAAAAGGAGATATTACTTTACTAAGGTAGCATATGAAATATAGAGTGTTGTACATATTATTGTTTGGCATTATTGCGAATTTGTTTGATGCAAATGCGCAAGACTTGCATTTTAGCCAATATTTTAATGCGCCTATTTTAGTGAACCCTGCAAACACAGGATTTAACCCTGACAATGATTACCGTATTGGCGGAAACTACCGTAACCAGTGGTCTGCAGTAGGGTCGCCATATAAAACAATGTCTGTGTGGGGCGACGTTCAATTGTTTACCAACAAATTTGAAAATGGATGGATGGGTGTTGGCGGGGCTCTGTATCGCGACGCTGCTGGTTCTGGAAATTTAATCAATACAAGTGCATATGCTTCTGTTGCTTATCATCAAATGCTTGGTTACAGTAGTTTGTTAAGTGTCGGGTTTTCAGGTGGGTTTATTAGTAAAAAAATAGACATAGCAAAGCTCTCTTTTGACAACCAGTGGAATGGTAAATTTTTTGATGCAACCCTTCCATCCAATGAGCCATTTTCATTTAGTCAAACTTCTTATGCTGATTTGCAGGCCGGCAT
>JAGWVE010000029.1 GCA_018971025.1 Bacteroidota bacterium
CTGCTGCTGCGTGTTCGCCAAGTTCCATCATAGCACCGAGCAAAACTATTTTATGATCTCCTGCTAATTTTTCAAAATTTTCGATAGCTACTTTCATGCTACTAGGGTTGGCATTATATGCATCTAATATAATGGTGTTGGTACCCTTTGTAATAAGTTGCGATCTACTATTAGAAGGAGCATAATTTTTGATAGCTTCTATCATTTTATTTTGCGGCACACCAAAATGTTTTCCAATGGTGAGGGCACATAAAATATTAGGTAAGTTATAAGATCCCACAAGTTGTGATGCAACCGTTGTATTGTTGCTGTCGATATTTGCTTCTACCGTTAAAAATGGTTCACTACTTTGTATGCTTCCATTTACATAAGGCACAATGTTTTGAATGCCTGCGCTCATTTCAACTAAATAATCGTACCCAGTATATACAAAAGCAGTACCGTTATGACCGCGCAAAAAACTATATAATTCGCCCTTGCCTTTTTTAACCCCTTCTTCGCCACCAAAACCTTCTAAGTGTGCTTTACCACAATTGCTGATAATGCCATGTGTAGGCCTTGTATACACACAGTAACCTTCAATTTCTTTTTGATGGTTAGCGCCCATTTCTATCACCGCCATTTGCGCATCTTTTTGAATGCTAAGTATTGTAAGCGGCACACCAATATGGTTGTTTAAATTGCCTTGCGTGGTATAAGTTTTAAAATGACTCGCTAATACCGCATACACCAGTTCTTTGGTAGTGGTTTTTCCATTGCTGCCGGTAATAGCTATAAACGGAATATCAAATGTACTGCGGTGATGACCTGCAAGCGCTTGCAGCGTTGTAAGTACATCCTCTACCACAATCATTTTTGCAAGAGCCGCTTCTTTTTGATATTGATCCTGCCCGTCGTAATAAGTAGCAATGGTGGTGAGCGGTTCATCTACCACGCAGTAAGCAGCACCCGCCGCTATAGCTTTAAAAGCAAATGTATTGGCATTAAAATTTGGACCCTTTAAAGCAAAGAAAAAATCACCCTGCTTTAGTTTGCGCGTATCGGTTACAACAACCGGATACTGCAAGTAAATGTCATAAATTTCTGAAATGCTCATGCGCCTGCCATTTTTATACATAACAAATATAGTTGAAATAGATATGGCGATAACCCATATACGTATATTTTAATTTTTATACGTACATTGTGACACAACCGTTACCCTATGACCACCAAACTCACACTTAGCATTGATGTTCAAACCATCAAAAAAGCAAAGCTCATTTCGGCCAAAAAAGGAACAAGTATTAGCAAGCTGGTTGAGGAATACCTCAACACCCTTAGTATTATCGATGAAAATAAAAAATCGGTAGTAAAAGAATTGAGCGGCCTCCTCAAAAATAAAACCGGCGCTAAACAGGAATGGAAAAAAGTAAAAACTCAATATTTAAAAACTAAGTATGAGTTATAAATTATTTGTAGATACCAATGTATACATCGACTTTTTAACCCAACGTGGTAAAGAATGGAAAAATGCCGAACTAATTTTTGAATTAGCCGAAAACAAACAAATCACGATTTACACTTCTTCTTCTTCCTTCATTAATATCATGTACATATTAGCTGCTGCTAAAATGGACCGCAAGCAAATTGTACACGCCACCACTGCCATATTAACTTATACCACCCTCATTAACCCGGATAATAAAACCTGCATCAGAGCGCTAGAATCTGGATTCACTGATACCGAAGACGCGATACAATACTATACAGCTCTTGAATATACAGGTATCGATTACTTTATTACCACCAATACCAAAGACTTTAAAAAAGCGCTAACGGGGCTACCTATACTTACCCCCACAGCGTTTATGCAGCTGCGTAACAAAAGTCACGTTTTAGGCGCTCAATAGTGCCGATATTTGTGGTCTAAAATAACTTGTATGCTACGTTTACTTCAAAAAATAGATTTCGTACTCGTGATCCGACTTATCATGGGTGGCATGTTTTTAGTAATTGCCTGGCAGTTTAAAGACTGGGTACCTGCCCTATTTGGCGCACTTCTAATTGTGATTGGCATTTACGCTTCTAAAACAAAAACAGGTTGCGGTTACGGCGGCGGCAGTTGTTCTATTAACAATTAAGTACCGCATTTAAGTTACCTTTGCACCACTATTAATAAGCTAGCACATGGCATCAAGCAATAAAAAATATTATTTACCGGCTGTTTTAACCAATAAATGCCCTCGCTGCAGAGAAGGAAATATTTTTAAAAGCCAGGAGGCTTATAAATTTAAAACCAACACCGACATGCACGAAAACTGTCCGGTGTGTGGACAGCCCACCGAAATTGAAGTAGGCTTTTACTACGGCACAGGCTATGTAAGCTATGCATTATCGGTAGCTTTTATAGTATCTACCTTTGTGGCTTGGAAAGTATTAATAGGAATGACTTTTGACATTGATGACAACCGCATTTTTTACTGGATGGGTACAGCTTTTGTGCTGCTCTTTTCGGTTCAGCCACTACTGATGAGACTGTCCCGCTCTTTATGGCTCAGCTGGTTTGTTTCTTACGACCCTAACTGGAAAAACAACCCACTCGAGATGCCTGAGCGGGTTGTTCCGGAACAAAAAAACAATTGGTAAAATTTTTTTGAATTAACTGCAAAATAAAAGAGGCCCCGAAAATTCGGGGCCTCTTTTGTAAACAAACTTTATAAAAATCTAATTAGAACAAACTATTAGTTATTAATAAAACGAGTCCAACCTTTCCACCAAAATGCATCTACACCAGCAGCGTCACATGCACCTCTAAATTTAACCACGTTAAAACCAGAAGCTAATTTAGGATCTGTAAAGCTTGCGCCTGTTAAGATATCTTGGTTACCATTGCTACCAGCAAATGGTAAAAAGTCAGGAGCAGAATAACTAAATGGAGCAATCATTTTACAATCAGAAACATTCGTTAATACTTTGTTTCCAAAAGCAGCGTTACCAAAGAAAGTTTTTACTGAATCAACACCACCAGTGTACCAAGGTGTAGTAGATGTTCCAATATAGTTATAAGAAGTAACATCAGTTCCTGTTACAGGACCACAACCAGCAATGGTATTATTTTTAAAACGTACAGTACTATCTAATACGTTTAATTCTTCGGCACGACCATTTCTAGCATCAATTAATAAACCAGAAGGCCAGCCTAAAAAGATAGAGTTAAAAATAGAGATACCAGAGTTTCTTCTAATTTGAGCAGCCGTTAAATATAAACTGTTACCGTTGTTAGCAAGTGTTGCTCTAGGTCCAATCACAGTCATGTTTGAGAACACGGCTTTTGTTTGTGGGCTATTGATAGATCCACTAGCATCGTTGTCTGATTCAAAAGCTTCAGAACGAGAGATATCTGCAATAGTAGAGTCTCTTAAAGCAATACCAAATTGTACTTTACCACTAAAGCCGTTATCGGTATCAAAATCATCATCTTGCGTTTTGTATGCAATAAGGTGCTTACAGTTTACAGTACCACCAAACCACTCAAACGCATCGTCTTTTGCATACGTAACTTGAACATAATCAATGATTGTTCCGCTACCTACAGCAGCCATAGTTAAGCTGTTAATTTCTTTATCGGGCTGATATGCATAACCTGCATATTCTATTCTTACATAACGTAAAATACCAGAGTTGTCAGCGTCGTTTGGTGATGTACCACCACCAGCTAAACCATCTCCATATGAGTTATCAATACCACCTTCTACTTGGATAATACCAGCACCACCGCCAGTTCCAGTAAATGCAGTATTTACACTTGCTTTACCACATAAAACAATTCCACCCCAGTCACCAGAACGAGGTACTGGAGAATTTGATGTGAATACAATTGGTTTTTCTTGCGTACCATCTGCAATTAATTTTGCACCACGCGTAATAACAAGCGCCGCAACGTTAGCACCAGTGTAATCTCCTTTTACAGTAACACCTGGTTGAACTGTCATGGTTGCATTGTTTACCATGTATACGATACCACTTAAGATGTAGTTGTTACCTTCTCTTAAAACAGTGTCCTTATCGATACGACCTTTTAAGATAATAGTTTGAACACCTGGAGTAGTTGGCTGTGTAACTACAGTAGTTCCACCATCCATTTCAATTTTTCTACAACTTGTAGCAATTAATGCAACGAAAGCTGCTGCTAACAAAACCGATTTTTTCATTTTATTGTTTTTTAAAAATTTTTATAAAGTATTATAAAGAGTATGAGAAACTGATGCCAATATTTGTACCTGTTTGACGGCTTAAACGGTAAGGATCCGTTGCTTTGTTAAGCTTTGTGTTACCATCTGGATTTTGGTAGAAATATAATGTTTGATTTAAAATATCCTGTACGTTTAATTTTAATTCTGCTTTGTTGTTAGCCAGTTTTTTGCTTAACTGAATATCAAATACAGGTCTTGAAGATTCGTAAATATCTGGCTGATCTAAACTTCCCACAAATGTTACACGACGACCAATTTGGTTGTACAATAATGTTGCAGTAATACCTTTAGAAGGTAAATCATACAATGCGCTAAAGTTAATTAAGTATGGTGACTGACCTTGTAGTGGACGATCTAACATTAAGTTGTTATCTTTTACTTTACTGCTAATGTATGATCCGTTTGCTTGTACTGTAAAGTTTTTAAGTGCTTGAGAGAAATCTAATTTCTTTCTGATTTCAAACTCAACACCATATGCATGCGCACTTGCAGGGTTTGCAAAGTTAAAAGTACTTGCACCACCAGATCCAAAGTTGTAGATCATTTCGATAGGCTTGTCAAAATACTTGTAAAACGCACCAAACGTAATCACTTCACCTGTTGCAGGGTACAACTCATAACGTAAATCTAAGTTGGTAATTTTAGTACGCTGAATACTAGGTAAACCTTGTACAGAAGCATTTAAATCAAAGTCGTAATATTGGAAAGTAGCAAGCTCTCTAAACTCTGGTCTTACCACCGTTTGAGAAGCAGATACGCGTAAGTTGGTTAAATTATTTAATTTAAGTGTAGCGTTTACACCAGGTAAAAAGTCGGTTACTCTAGAATAGTTATGACGAGGATCTGTTTTAACAACACTTCCAATTAATTGATCGTAATCTTCTACGCGCAAGCCCCAAATCACCCTTAATTTGCTTCCAAACTGATTGTCCATTTGAACATA
This sequence comes from Bacteroidota bacterium, assembly GCA_018971025.1. GTDB lineage: Bacteria > Bacteroidota > Bacteroidia > Chitinophagales > Chitinophagaceae > Sediminibacterium. Next base: position 5,179 of record JAGWVE010000029.1, read on the forward strand.
ACCAGCATTTAAAATGGTATTGGCTAAATAGCGGTATAAATTTCCTTTGATGGCATCAAAAGCAAATAAAGTACTGTATACTTCTCCTCTACCAAAATTACTTGGTGAAAAAATAGTGGCCGGGCCTTGTAAACGTAATGCTGCATTGTCTCTTGGTAAATAAATAGAGAAAGGCTTAGCGTCAAATAAACGGTCTTTTACCTGAAATAAGTAACCACCTTTTAATGTTTGCTTACTACCAAGTGCATTAAACGTATATGCAACGTCAGCACCTGCATTGTAGATGTAATCGTTTAGATTTTGATAAAAACGGTTACCGCTTTTTTGAGATAATGTATTTGATAGTACTGCTACATATGGATTGGTAGCTACATCGTTATTTTTTAAATAATACAATCTGCGCTGATCAGGCACATATCCATCTAACAACGTAAATGAACCAAACCACTTTAATTTAAGCACATTAGCTTTTAAATTGTGTTCGCCATTAATTTGTGAGTTCCAAAAAGTATTTTGCTTAAAACCAAATTCGTAACCACGAGCGCTATCTAATTTTTGGTTACCATTACCTTCTACACCTGTTCTTAAAGTAGTGAAGTCGTTAGAGGTAATATTAAATAATGTTTTTGCGGAAATTTTGTTGTTGTTGTTGATTTGATAAGATACGTTGGCTAAACCACCCCATAATAAATCGGTGCTGTATCGATCATCATTGTACTTAAAATCAGGTGTGTAAGAACCATTACCAATAAAGTTAAAGCCACTATTGGTTCCCTTGGTTAATCTTACAGATTTGTTGTAGTTGATAGCAAAAATGGCACCTAATTTTTTGTTGTTTTTAAACTCTTTTACAAAGCCACCACTTGTTTGGAATTGACCATTAGCTAGGTTTGCTTTATTAGCAACAGTTGGTGACCAAATATTTTGCATCGTAGAGCCGATATATGTTTTATCAGCGCTCGACATGTTATCAAAATTAGACTTGGTAGTATAAGTGGCAGGCAAAGAACGCGTACCATCATCTATACCTAAATAATCTGTTTTACCACCTTGATATTCGTAAAAGTTACCTTTAACGGTTTGTGTATTAAAACCAGTACCTACTTGAATGTTAAAGAAGTTTTTTGTAGGGATATCTCTTGTATTAACTTGAATTAAACCACCAGCCCACTCACCTGGAAGTTCTGGAACAAAGGCCTTGTTGATAACGATATTATCAATCATGTTTGCAGGAATCAAATCAAAAGAAAACGCTTTTCTATCAGGCTCTGTGCTACCTAATTGTACACCATTTAATAGTGCTAAATTGTAACGCTCAGCAAGTCCTCTGATGATCAAAAATTTACCTTCTTGGATACTTGCGCCCGGTGTACGCTTGATAACTTCACCGGTATTTTTATCTGGAGAACGCTTAATGGCTTCGGCAGAAATTACTGAAGCAACGGTATTTGTATTTTTTTGAAAAGCAATAAGTGCATTTACTGTTTCACCTTTTGCAGTAGCTGTTCTAGTCGTGGCTTTAACGGCAACATCAGATAATACTTTACCACCTTCGTTTAAAACAATATTTACGGTTTCGTCGTCACCTACTTTAGAAACCGTAATTTCATCAATTACTTTTTCTTGATAGCCAACATAGCTTAATGTTAAAGTATATTTTTTTTGCGCCTCAACTACAAAAGTAAAACGGCCTTCTACATCTGTTCTGGTCATGGCAGTTGCAGCACCAGATAATTTTACAGTTACACTCGCCAACGCTTCATTTCTACTATTGGTAACTTTACCAACAATTCTAGACTTCTGACCAAATAATGAGGCGCTAATAACAAGTAAAAAAACGATAGATAATAATTGCTTCACTGGGTATTTCATTTATGAAGCAAAAGTACCCTTGCAGTGTTATGGCAATGTTACCCGTATGTTAACTCAATGTTACCTCTATGTTACCGGAATGTTACCAACCTGATCGTACAGGTGGTGCATGAGGCCATCCACAAGGCCTATTTTAGGGACATAAATTTCATCAATATTGGCCCATTTCATTACCTGTATATATATAAGTAACGCAGGTACAATAACATCGGCACGGTCTTCTTTAAGGCCGTACAGGTTCATACGGTCCTCAAGAGTAACACTTGAAAGCTCTTTGTAATAGTCTTTAAGTAGGTCTAAACTAAGGGGTTTACCCTCTTTTAGCTTACTCATAGATAATATTTTTGTAATATTTCCGCCACTGCCAATGGCAATAGAAGGAAGGGCACTTTTGATGTTCTTTTTTACATATTCCTTTACCTCGTCCCAGGTTTTTTCTTTGATCTGGTTTTTTAAGAGCCTGATGGTTCCAATATTAAAAGACTCTTTAGAAACCAGTTCGCCACCAGCAAAAAAAGTAAGCTCAGTACTGCCACCACCTACATCGATGTATAAATATGAGTGATCCGAATCTAAATTTTCGGCAACATGGTTTTCATAAATAAAGGAAGCCTCTTCTTGACCAGATATCACTTTTATTTCGATACCCGTTTCAAGCTTTACTTTTCTAATAATGTCTTTGCTATTTTTTGCATCACGCATAGCACTGGTTGCACAGGCATATACATGCTTAATTTGATAAGCTTCTAATAAATGCTGGTAAGCTTTTAAGGTTTGCATGAGCATTTTAACCTTGGGCTTAGATATTTCGCCGGTTTCAAACACGTCAAATCCAAGCCGGAGTGGCACGCGCACTAAATTGATTTTATTAAAAACAGGGTCCTTTTTAGGTAGCTTGGTAACTTCACTAATTAATAAACGGGCAGCATTACTTCCAATATCAATGGCGGCTAACTTCACTTTTTACTATTCGTTTTCTGTTGGAGGTATAAATATGTTTCTATTTGAGACCGTACTTTTTTTCTAGAGCCCGAAGGTACATAGTTATTTAATAGTGCACTATCTAAAACCCTTGCCTTTACATTGTCTTGTAGTTGAATGTGGATAATATCCTGTAGTTCCTGCTTAATAACTGGGTCAAGTATAGGTACTGCTGCTTCAATGCGGTGGTCAATATTCCGCACCATCCAATCTGCACTAGAAATATACACTTTTGGATTTCCACCATTACCAAAAATCATAACACGTGCGTGCTCTAAATATTCATCCACAATACTAATGGCCCTTGGTTTTGCATTAAATTTTTTGTGGTCTACTAAGGCACAAAATATTCCACGTACAATCATATTGATGGTAACACCAGCCACTGCAGCATCATTTAACTTTTTAATTAAATCTACATCACTTAAAGAATTTAATTTAATGGTTATGGCAGCAGGCTTACCAGCTTTTGCATGTTTAATTTCTTGATTTATCAGTGATACAATGGTTGGGCGCATAGAAATGGGTGATACCACCAGTGTTTTACAACTTTCTAAAGGGCCATATCCTTTTTCGGGATGTTCTAAAAATTGAAATATTTTATTGATATCAGACATGATATTGCGGTTACTAGTAAGCAAGCAATGATCACCATATACACGGGCTGTTTTTTCGTGTAAATTTCCGGTGCTTACAAAACCGTATTGTACCGTTCTATTTTTTTCACGCTTTTTAATCACACAAACCTTCGCATGCACTTTCATATTTTGCACCCCAAATAACACCGTAATACCTTCTTGTTCTAATACATCTTTCCACTCCAAATTGGCTTCTTCATCAAACCTTGCTTTTACCTCAAGCATTACAGTTACGTCTTTTCCATTTCGTGCTGCATTGATAAGGGCATTGATAACTTTAGATGCGGGCGCTAAGCGGTACGCCGTAATTTTTATAGAAAGTACATCTGGATCCATCGCACTTTCCCTTAGTAAATCTATAACAGAATTAAAACTGTGGTAAGGAAAATGCAGCATTACATCCTTTTTTAAAACGACATCTGTTACACGCAAACTTTTACTTAACTCAGGATGCGTTAGTGAAGCTTTTCGGACACTTTTTTCTTTTACAATATTTGGAAAGTCCATAAAATGTCTAAAATTGTGTATACGGCCTCCCGGTATGATATTGCTTTTTTGATTGAGTTGTAAACGTCTAATTAAATAATCAAGTAAGCCCGCATCCATTTCTCTATCATATACAAAACGAACTGGCTTTCCCTTACGCCTATTTTTTAGGCCTTTTTCAATTTTTTCTATTAGATTACTGGTAAGGTCATTATCAATATCTATTTCTGCATCTTTGGTGATTTTAAAAATAGCAGATTCAAAATAATCATACCCGAAATAAGAAAATATTAATGGCAAATTGATTCTGATAATATCTTCTAGTAAAATAATTTGATGGCCGCCTGTTTTGGTGGGAAGTTCCACAAACCTTCCAATAGCAGAAACAGGCACTTCAATTAATGCGTATTTACTTTTATACGCACTATTTTTTTTACGCATTACAATACCTAAATAAATGCTCTTGTCACGTAAATAAGGCATTTGCGCAATCGATTCAACCATTAGTGGTATTACATTTCCACGCACTTGCTCTTCAAAAAAATGTTTTACAAACACTTGCTGCTCTTTAGATAAATGCTTTTCATCTACAAGCGTTATATTCTCTTTTTTTAAGTCCCTAACTATATTTTTCCAAATTCTATTAAACTCATTTTGCTGTTCTAATACAATGGTTTGTATTTCATCCAAAATGCTTTGCGAATGAATTTCTAAATGCATATCTAACTTCTTTCCCTTACCCTTAAATTCTATCATTCGTTTTAAAGTAGCAACACGTACCCTAAAAAATTCGTCTAGATTATTAGAAAAAATACCTAAAAAGCGGATGCGCTCTTTTAAAGGAACACTAGGATCGTTTGCTTCTTGCAACACTCTTCCATTAAAGCTTAACCAACTTAAGTCTCTGGGTATATAAGTATACTTTGGCATAATCAATTAGAATTTGTAGTTCGCGATATTACAAAACAAGCCATGCAAATGCGTAAGAAGCTATCTAAAGTTACAATTTGTTAACATAGCGGTAAAGATTTGTTCATATTAGAGTTATTACTTTGACAAACTATCCTAATGGAAAAAAGAGACATTGACGTTCTCGTACTTAGCGATTTACACCTTGGCACATTTGGTTGTCACGCACAAGAAATTGTTACCTATTTAAAAAGTGTTGCGCCTAAAGTACTTGTCTTAAATGGCGATATCATTGATATCTGGCAGTTTAAGAAACATTATTTTCCTGCTGCCCACATGCAAGTAATCAAGCAAATTTTTAGCTTACTCAGCAAAGGCACCAAAGTATATTACATAACGGGTAATCATGACGAGGCCCTTCGCCGATACACCGATTTAGAAATGGGTGGCTTTACCCTCACCGATAAAGTAGTACTAGAACTCGATGGCAAAAAAACATGGATATTTCATGGCGATATTTTTGATGCTACCACCAAAGGAAGCGCTAAAATTATTGCTAAGCTAGGTGGACATGGTTACGACCTTTTAATTATGCTAAATAGCGCCATTAACTGGGCCCTTAAATTAATGGGTAAAGAAAAAATGAGCTTTAGCAAAAAAGTAAAAAATAGCGTTAAAAAAGCCGTTTCTTGGATTGGTAATTTTGAGCAAACTGCAGCAGAGCTTGCCATACAGCAGGGCTATGACTACGTTATATGTGGCCACATTCATCAACCTCAAAAAAGAATGGTTACCAACGAACATGGTTCTGTGATGTATTTAAACAGTGGTGACTGGATCGAAAATTTAACGTCACTCGAATATGTAAACGGTGAGTGGAATATTCACCAATACAACGAAAAAGAACAAGCTGCTAAAGTAGTGCCTATTTTAAGTCATGAAAATAAACTTCCTGAGCTCAACGTACTTACCAAAGACGTTGCCTTATTTTTCAATAGTTTAATTGTCAACTAAATGAAAATTTTTTACGCTGTACAAGCTACCGGCAATGGTCATATAAGTAGAGCCGTTGAACTGTTACCTTACTTACAGCAATACGGACAGGTAGACGTGTTTTTAAGTGGCGAAAACAGCCATTTACCAACAAGCCTACCGGTAAAATACAAAAGCAAGGGCGTTTCCTTATTTTATGGCAACAGAGGTGGCCTTAACTATTTTAAAATGTGGCAAAAGTTTTCCATTAAAAGAATATGGAAAGAAGCCAAAGCCTTACCTGTTCAGGATTACGATATTGTAATCAACGATTTTGAATGCATTACATCCTTAGCATGCAAATTTAAAAACAAGCCAAGTATTCAATTTGGTCACCAAGCAAGTTTTAGAAGTAGCGCTGCACCACGTCCACAAAAAAAGGAATGGATTGGAGAATGGATTTTAAAAAATTACGCAACCGCTACATCTTATTTTGGCCTACATTTTAACGCCTATGATAAAGGCATTTACAACCCGGTAATAAAGGCAGACATTATTGCTGCAACGCCTGTTAACAAAGGGCATATAACCGTATATTTATCGCATTATTCTAAAAAAGTTATTACTGCACAATTACATAAAGCACCCGGTATTAGATTTGAAGTATTTACCAAAGAAGTAAAAACTGAAACCATCGAAAAAAATATCAGGTTCATGCCTATTTCAAACGAAGGTTTTACAAAAAGTATGATTGAAAGTGCTGGCGTTATTACGGGCGCTGGTTTTGAAACACCTGCAGAAGCTTTATACTTAGGTAAAAAATTAATGTGCCTTCCTATTAGAGGACAATACGAGCAGTTATGCAATGCTGCTGCACTTGAGCAATTAGGCGTTCCGGTGGTACCTAAAATGCATCCAACATTTTTTGTAGATATTGCAAAATGGTATGACATGCCTGCACCAACGCCATTAAAACTTGAATACAGTACGTATCAGTTGGTGCAAAAAGTAATAGAACAAGCTAAAGCGTTAATACCTTCTACAAATGAAGGCCTAGAAAATGAAAGCTTAAACAGCTTTGCCATTTAAAAAATCGCGAAACCAATAACCCGAATTTTTTACGGTACGAAGTTGTGTATCAAAATCGGTGTGCACAAGACCAAACCTGGTACTATAACCATAAGCCCATTCAAAATTATCGGTAAGTGTCCAGGCGTAATAGCCACCAATGGGTACACCTTCATTTTTAGCTTTTAATACAGCCGCTAAATAAGATCTAAAATAATCGATACGGTCTACGTCATTTACAACACCTCCATGCAAGTGATCTTTAAAACAAGCGCCTCCTTCCGTTACAATAATTTGCTTTACACCATCATAACTACCAAACCTTTTGAGCATATCATAAAAGCTTGTAGGATCTATCTCCCAACCTATTGCCGTATGCGGTTTACCTCTTTTTTTAGCACTCACTTCGGAAGCTGAAACATACGGTATGAGTGGGTTATGCTTGATAGTAACCGAAAAATAATTTTGAAGCCCGATATAATCAAAATCAAATTTTAGCTTATCAATAAAGCGCCAGGCCGTAGTGCCAATATGCAACTTATCTAAAAAATCAAATTGATCCATTTGCGGAAACCCCATCCCTAAAACGGGCTCAATAAACAACCTGTTTAAGAGCGCATCGGCTCTATTAGCAGCAGCAATATCTTTTTCGGTATGGGTAAAAGGCTTTGCTTCAGAGATAGAAAAACTAGTACCAATAATAGCCTGCGGGCAGTGTTCTCTAATAATTCTACCTCCTTCTGCTGTACAATAAGCAGCATTAAAAATAGCCGGAAAAACGTTCGCTGATCCCATTTTACCAGGCGCATGCATGCCTAACATATAACCGAGCGCTGTAAAAGCAAATGGCTCATTCATCACAATCCACTGCTTTACTTTTTTACCATACTGCTCCGTTAACAGGGTTACATATTTAGAAAACCATTTGATCATTTCTCTACTTGTCCACCCACCCTGTAGTTCTAGGGCATGAGGTAAATCCCAGTGATACACAGTAACCACAGGCTCTAACCCGTTGGCAATGCACTCATCAATAACGTTGTGGTAAAAGGCAATACCTAATTTATTTACTTTTCCAATGCCTTCGGGTATCACTCTACTCCATGCAATAGAAAATCTAAAAACAGTAAAACCGAGTGCCTTAGCTAATAAAATATCGTCTTTGTAACGGTGGTAAAAATCGGCGGCATGCGTAGGCCTTGCCCCTCCTTTAATAACATTTCTTTTGCGCGCAAAAACGTCCCATATAGAAAGTCCTTTGCCGTCTTCAAAAGCAGCACCTTCATTTTGAGGAGCGGCCATACCTACTCCCCATTTAAAATGATTACCAAAATCAGATGCTGCAAATGTTTTTTTATGCAATGAGTTAAATTTTTACTATTTATGACTCCATAATGAAACCCCATCCAATTCTTTTGCAACCGCTGCTGGTAATTTGATATTTAAAAAACTAGCAATTGTAGGAAAAATATCTACAATGGCGGTTTTGTTTTCAAATGCAAAATGATCTGGTCTTTGATTCATCACAATCCAGGTATTACGCTCTCTATCTGATTGTCCTCCATGATCTTTAGCAGATACTGGGTCTCGTCCATGATCGGTAGTTATCATTACAAGCCATTCTTCGTTAAATTTTTGCTCACGGTACTGAACTGCCTGCATTAATTTGTCTATTTGCTGATCCAGCATTTGTATAGCCGTATCTAATTGAGGGCTTTGTCCAAAACGGTGGCCCATATCGTCTGTGTATTCTAAATAAACCCATGATAAATCGGGGGTACTGTCTTTAATAACTTGTGAAGCCTCTGCAATTACTTTTTCATCAATTAAATGAATGTACCATGCTTTTTTATCGTGCGGAAATTGAACTGTATCTAGTTCGTAACCATCGCGGTGGTAATCAACTTTCAAATTATTGGTTTGCGGTAGGCCATCACCCACTAATTTAGTTCTGTTATCGAGCCAAGTACTAAATACGCCTATTTTTTTAGTAGGATATGCTTCTTTAAAAACCTTAAAAATAGTAGGATAATTATAATTGGGCGCCTTGATTGCGTTATCAACCACATTGTGCTTATTGGCCCAAGTGCCAGTTAACAATGAGTTGTAGCCCACCGCAGATATGGTTGGCGACTCAGAAACGCCACCTTTTTCGCCACCAACATAGCAAGGTAAATAAGCACCTTTTTGAATGATTTTATCAAAAGCTGGCTTGTTAGACTTTTCTAAAATGTCGGCAGGAATTCCATCTGCAATAACAAATAATACTTTTTTATTTTGAGCTTGCGCTAAATGAAAACTACATAATAGCACGATAAGAATCCGAAACATAAGCGGGTCTATTTTATTACCTAAGATAATGATTCTTCAAGTGAAATAGAAGCCCATGTATTTTTTTCAATAATCCAATCGGATGTGTGTTTTGTAATTTGAGCGAGGATATCCCAGGCGGCTTCCATTTGCTCCTTTGTAGGCGACGTGCTTATATAATTGGGGTTACGTATCACAAAAGCAATAATCTCTCCACTTACCAGATATGCATGCTCGTTAAATATTTTACCAATTACCTGCTCTTTTTTTCCAAAAAAGCAATCACCAATAATAATTCCGATTACGTTTTGCTTAGATACATCCAAAATCATCATGTTTTCGATGTAAGCAATGGGTTCTCGCTCTTTATTTAATAGTATGTACATAAATACAAGTTGGGTATTGGTGAATCCAACGCTGTAAAACTGCACATTCTAATTAACTAAAACAGGTCTTGTATATTATCAAAATGTAAACAAATTGTTACGTAAATAAGTTTTTGAACTTTTAAAATACCTACATTTAATAAAACATAATTCATGTCAAAAATAGTAGCGCAAAAACTGATCGTATATTTCATATATGTTGCCACATGCATTTTTTATACCAGCAGCACTTTTGCTCAACCCTTTATTAATGAAATCAAGGCTTTTAGAAAAGCCGATTCTATCGCTAAACCACCTAAACATGCAGTATTACTAATAGGTAGTTCTAGTTTTACAAAATGGAAAGATGTACAAGATTATTTTCCGGAACACACCATGCTTAACAGAGGTTTTGGCGGATCGTCATTAACCGATGTTATCTACTATGCCAATGATGTAGTTTTAAAATACAAACCCAAACAAATACTTATTTATTGTGGCGAAAACGACATTGCAGGATCAAGCAGTGTAACCGCAGATACAGTTTTGGAACGGTTTAAAACACTGTATACAATTATCAGAAGTAAATTTAAGAAAGTACCTATCGGCTATATTTCTATGAAGCCAAGCCCAAGCAGAGAAAAGCTTTTACCTATTTACGTTAAAGGAAATGAATACATAAAAAACTTTTTAGCGGGGCAAAAAAACACTGATTTTATTGATGTGTACCCCAGCATGTTTGATGCAAATGGAAAGATACTCACGCACATATTTATTGCCGACAAACTGCACATGAATGCAGAGGGCTATAAAATATGGCAGGGCATTATTGCCCCTTATTTAATCAAGTAATGCTATTAAAAATGTATGGGCATTAATTTAGTGTCTTTACTAAATCTTAGAGCGGGCGTAGGCACTTTAATATAATTGAGCACGTGTGCTAGTGTTTGCCAGAATGGTTTTTTAGGTAACAATCCTTTAAAATCAATATCTGGGGCAATGTATACTTCGTAACCACCTTTGCCTAAATCGGCGTAACCATTGGGGGCGCCAATATAATAATCGTCAAGGGTTTCATCTACGCCAACGCCCAAAGAAATACCAAGCCATTTGGGCCATTTACTTTCCGGCTTGTATCTTTTTGGATTGAACGTAAACCAAAAAGTAGAGTTCATATAATCGTCCTGAAAATTACTAACACGTTGAACGTGCTTGTAATAGTAATCATACTTTTTATAATAACTATACTTAACATCCAAAGCTTTTAAAAATCTACTTTTGGATTGAAAGTAAGGATAAAAGCTACCAAGCGATCCACTCATCCAGTCATATACACTAAAGCCCCAATTGGGTGAGTAACCATCTTTAATTTCAATAAAACCTTGCACTGCCGTTCCTAAAAAACCACCCCACAATAATGACTGTTGTTCGGTTTTACCAGACCATCTTATACCTCTAGCAAAAATATCGCTGGTTATACGGGATCCGTAAAAATGTCCAACCTTATCTAGCCCTTTTGCATAAATGGCATCGCGGCCAAAATCAAATGCCTGAGTAATACTTGTGCCACCTCCATCAAAGTGAAATGCAGTTTTGGAATCGGCCCACCAGGCCGTGTTTATATAATGATAACTACCATATAGTGCCAACAAGGCTGTGCTATTAACAAAAGCAAACCTTTTGATATTTAATACGCTATCATTTTTAAAAAAAGGCGTTTTAGTTTTTGGAACAATCAAACTGTCTTTCACTTCAAGCGTACTTACTTCATTTGCATTTGAAGTATATGCAAGCATGATAAAAAATGAAAAAAGCACAAGAGATAACCGCATATGATAATGATTGAGCTTCTAAGATAAAGAATGTTGAGTAGCTTCTATTAGTAACAATAAAATAATTTCCACTTTACAGTGTTTTTGGTATTAAACTTTAGGTTTGCTGCACATCTATTATTTATGAAAAAGAATACGTTTTTATTTGCAAGTCTATTATTAAGTATTGCCAGTTTTGGTCAATTACAAAAAGTAAACTACTTATCTGTACCCGGATACAATGAAATGGCTAAAATTGACACAAACGGCTATTCAATTTTACCAAGCGGTAGGTACGTAACGCCTGCAGGAAAAAGTATTCGAATTACACATGATCCTTTTGGATTAGCCATTTCTCCAGACCAAAAAGTTGCTATAACCATGCATGAAAATGCCATCACCATCATTGATCTAGCAACTATGGAACAAAAAAGGGTTCCAGAATATTATAACAAAAAAGAAAGTCCATTATTAAATGGTTCATTTCTAGGCGTTGCAGTTGATACGCATAAAAGTATTGTTTATCTGAGTGGCGGTGACGAAGGAACAGTAGTGTTATACGACTATATTTCAAGAAAAAAAGTAGACTCCATATTATTAGATGGAGTATTTAATGGCAAAAAATACGAAGGCAGCTTTACAAGTGATTTGATTTATTATGCCCAAAAAAATGAGTTACTCATCTTGGATAGAGGTAATTTTAGATTGATACGTTATAGTTTAACAAACAAAAAAATAGTTGCTTCCATTCCTACCGGAAGACAACCTTTTGGCCTTGCCATGTCACCAGATCAAAAAACAGTATTGGTAGCAAACGTAGGCATGTACGCATATCCGCTTGTAGAAGGAACAACAAAAGAGAATTTAAAAACGCAATACATTAATTGGCATCCATACGGCAACAACACCAAAGAATCTATTGAAGGAACAGAAATAGAGGGTAAGAAAATCCCTGGATTAGGAAGCCCAAATGCGCCTGAGTCTATGAGTGTATTTTGCATAGACTTAACAACCAATAAAACCTTCGCTAAACTTAAAACAGGCATGCTTTTAGGAGAACTAGTTGAAGACGCTGAAGTGATTGGCGGCGCAAGCCCTAACTCAATTGTTGTTGGTAATAAATTTGCTTATGTTACCAATGCAACCAATGATAACATTGCAATCATTGATTATAAAAAAGGCCGTATTGTTAACCATATACCAATACAAGTAGATCAGCGCATCGATAAATTAAGGGGATTACTGCCTTTTGGCATTGATCTTTCAAAAGATGAAAAATACTTGTATGTTGCACTTTTAGGATTTAATGCAGTTGCAAAAATTGATATAGCATCACAAAAAACTTTGGGTCTCATTCCTACTGGATGGGGAACGACAAGAGTTAAATTATCAAGTAATGATTCGAATTTGTATGTAACATCTTGCCGAGGATTAGGTGCCGGGCCCAATGGAGGTAAGAACTTTAAAACGCCCGTACAAGGAACTTATATTGGCGATATTCAATTGGGTAGTTTTCAAAAAATCGAAAACCCAAACCAACAAATGCTGCAAACATACACACAGCAAGTAATTGCAAATACATTTATTACAAAATCTGAAACAGATAGCCTACCCTTGCCTGTTTTGCCCGGCAGCAAAACTAGCCCAATTAAACATATTGTTTTTATAACAAAAGAGAATAGAACATTTGATGAAGTATTTGGTCAAATGAAAACAGTTAGAGGTGATAATACACTTGCTAGATTTGGACTTGACGTTAATGTATTTGGGAAAAAAGATTTTGTAAAAAATGTTAACGTGACGCCGAATCATCAAAAAATTGCAAAACAATTTTCGGTAAGTGATAATTTTTATTGCGACAGTGATGCGTCTATTCACGGCCACCACTGGATGATGGGTGTTATTCCAAATGAATGGGTTGAAGCCAATTCAAGTACCGAAAAAAAGGCTGACTATTTTTCTACCGCACCTGGTAGAAGATTTCCTGGCTCTACCGGAAGTATGGATCCAGAAGACTATGCCGAAATTGGAGGTTTATGGGAAGCCTTAGACAGAAAAAAAATTAGTTATTACAATTTTGGCCAGGCCAATGAAACTGCGCATGTTAGAGAAGATTGGGACGATACCGCAACGGGTGCAGCACATATTGTTATGGTGCCTATGCAAAAGGGTGTTTGGGAAAAAACATCACACAACTTTGCTGGATACAATACCAATATCCCTGATCAATTTAGAGCCAAACAATTTGAAGAAGAATTTTCAAAAAAATGGCTCAACGGAAAAGATACTTTACCCCAAATAATTACAGTTATGCTTCCAAATGACCATACAGCTGGCCCAAGACCAGAAGATGGCTATCCGTATAGTGCTTCATATGTAGCAGACAATGATTTGGCATTAGGCAGAACGCTGCACTTTTTAAGTCGTACTCCATATTGGAAAGATATGTTGGTGATTGTAACTGAAGACGACCCACAAGGTGGCGTAGACCACATAGATGCGCACAGAAGTATTTTACTCATGGCTGGGCCTTATGTAAAAAAGAATTACGTATCCCAAACACACGCCAACTTTGGATCAATTTTAAAAGTCATCTATAATATATTGGGCATACCATATGTAAACCAGTATGATAAAACAGCATCTTTATTAAGTGACTTTTTTACCAATAAACCAGATTTTACGCCGTATAATTTTGAATTTCCGAGTCAAGAGGTTTTTGATTGGGATAAAGCCATGAAAAAATACAATCAACCCATAGATTGGAGAAAAATTAAGCAAGGGCCTAAAATGGATAATGAAGAAGAACAAAGAACTGAGCATTATAAAACCTCAGGAACCATTATTCAGTAATAATCATTTAGTAGACATTAATACTGCTCATACCAATTGAAAGTGTCTTCAATGATTTTTGATTTCTGGGCTTTTAAATAACTTAAAAAAGCAGTGGATACCGGCGAATGGTTTTTACCTTTTAGCCAAATTAAGCGCCAAGTAGTTTTAATGGGAAGCCCTTTTACGGGAATAATTTGCAGTTCGTTGTTGTGCAGTTCGTTTCTAATGCCTATCAGTGGCATAATGGAATAACCCAGCCCTGCAAGCAGTGCCTGCTTTACAGCTTCATTAGAGGTGAGCTCCATTTTAGGCAATACATGAATTTGATGCGACTCAAAAAACTTTTCCATGGTTTGACGCGTACCCGAACCTTGTTCTCTAAAAATGAGCGGTAAACTTTCAAATATTTTTTTAGAAGGCAGTAAAGATTTGAGCTTGGATTTACTATTTCCCACTAAAAATAATTTGTTTTGAAGTAGATCTAGTTTTTCTACTTCCATACCAGAAGGCAGCACCGACACAAGCGCAAAATCTACTTCATTGTGCTTAAGACTTTCTATCACTTTGCTTTTATTGGTGACGTCCATAAAAAGTTCTATCCCCGCATGCTTCCCAATAAATTCAGATAAAAAATACGGCATCACATATTTACCCGTAGACACAATGGATATTTTTAGCTTACCCGAAAGCTGTCCTTTATACGCCGATGTTTTATAATTGATGGCATACACCTGATTGATGATATTTTCTGCTGCTTCAGCAATCTCTTTTCCAAAATCGGTAATGTAAATTTTTCTGCCTATCACTTCCGTTAAGGGAATATCAAATTGATCTTGAAAGTTTTTTAGCTGTATAGAAACAGCTGGCTGTGTCAAATGGAGTTCTTCTGCAGCCTTTGTTACACTTTGTGTTTGTACGATTTTTAGAAATACCTGTAACTGGTTAAGGGTGTAATTCATAAATATTATTTATGGTTTGCATTACAAAGATATATAAAACCTTATGTATTATTTATTCAACTTTGTCCTACAAACTAAAAAAATACATACAATGACAAGAATTACAGTAGCTAAAGGAGACGGGATTGGACCAGAAATTATGGACGCAACCCTAGACATTATTAAAGCCGCAGGTGCAAAAATTGAAATTGATGAGATTGAAGTAGGTGAAAAGGTATACTTGGCCGGAAACCCAGCAGGCATAGCGCCAGAAGCATGGGACACCATCAGAAACAATAAAGTTTTTTTAAAAGCACCTATCACAACCCCACAAGGTGGTGGCTACAAAAGCTTGAATGTAACAACCAGAAAATTTTTAGGACTGTACTCCAATGTAAGGCCTTGCATGAGCCTTCACCCTTTTGTAAAAACCAAGCACCCTATCATGGACATCGTGATTGTGCGTGAAAACGAAGAAGACCTTTACGCAGGTATCGAGCACCAACAAACAGACGAAGTGGTACAGTGCTTAAAACTAATTAGCAGACCAGGTTGCGAAAAAATTATTAGATACGCATTTGAATATGCAAAACAACAAAATAGAAAAAAAGTAACCTGCTTTACTAAAGACAATATCATGAAACAAACAGATGGATTGTTTCATAAAGTGTTTGATGAAATTGCTAAAGAATATCCAAACATCGAAAACGAACATTGGATTATTGATATTGGCGCAGCAAAACTTGCCGATACACCAGAAGCATTTGATGTGATTGTGATGCCTAACTTATACGGCGATGTGCTAAGTGATGTGGCTGCCCAAATTACTGGATCGGTAGGTTTAGCTGGTTCAGCAAATATTGGTGAAGAGTGCTCTATGTTTGAAGCCATACACGGCTCTGCCCCAAAGAGAGCAGGCCAAGATGTGGCAAACCCTTCGGGACTATTACAAGGCGCTATTATGATGCTCAACCATATTGGACAATCGGATGTAGCAGAAAAAGTACAAAACGCATGGCTCAAAACCATCGAAGACGGTACACATACCTATGATATTTTTAAAGAAGGTACAAGTAAAAAAGCTGTAGGCACGAAAGAATTTGCACAATGTGTAATTGCCAATCTTGGACAAAAACCAAGTCTTTTAAAATCAGTTTCTTATGCCAACAACTTAGCACTAAACCTGCCAAAATATAAAAGGAAAACACCAGCAACTAAAAAATTGGAAGGAGTTGACATATTTGTTCACTGGCAAGGTACAGAGCCAAATGAACTAGCGCAAAAGGTTCAACAACTAGAAGGCAAAGGCATCAAACTTTCTATGATTACCAATAGAGGAATTAAAGTATGGCCCGACGGCTTTAAAGAAACATTTTGCACCGATCATTGGAGATGCAGATTTAAAGCCAAAGATGGCGAACAAATGTACAAGACGGACATTCTAGAACTGCTTGAAAAAGCCATAGAAGAGGATATCGACACCATAAAAACTGAAAATTTATATGCATTTGATGGCGTGTCTGCATACTCGCTAGGTCAGGGACAATAATCATAAAACTAAAAAATACATATGGACATACAATTATTTAGCGGCGCTTTTAAATCTAAAGACGCATTAGATCTAATCACCCAAATGATACAAGTAAAAATCAAGTATCATGAAAGCATGATTGACAGTAAAGCCAATGAAGATGATATCAAGTTTAGAGAAAGTAAAATTAAAAACTTGTACAACACTTTACAGGATTTTAAAAACAACGAAGCACTGCAAAAAGAAAACATTGAAATCAACTCACTGATTAAAATCAAATAGTTATGAATCAAATTGCACTCAAGAGCATTGGCTGCATCGTGCTGATGCTAACCTTTTTTATCATGGCGCTGTCTTCGGACGACGCCAGTAATGGAAAACTTTTTGCAGCCATAAGCCTCATCTTGGGTGCATTTGCTTCCTATCAAATTAATACAACTAAAAGAAGCCATTATGAGTAAAGTTGAAAAAGTTACACTTATAAAAGGATTGTTTCAGCACCATGAGGCAAGAGAAGTATTGATGAATATGTTTACCACTAAAATAAATTATCATCAATTAAAGAATTTTAGCTTTAGCGAACGCTTTGGTAAGCCTGATGCGGAAGCTCAAAAAAAAATAAAAGCCTTAAAAAAAGAAATGGCTAGGCTAGATAAAATTTTAATGAAACCCAAAGCTAAAAAAGGCAATCTCCTCATTACATCCGAAATAAATATCACTATTTCAGATGATAAATAATAACTTTTTCACCAATAGAACGCTAGCTATTGCTACAAAACACAATAAAGAAGCGGTTATAGCACCCATTCTAGAAAAGCATTTATTGGTTACATGTATTACACCAGAAAACCTAGATACAGATCAATTAGGAACATTTAGCGGTGAAATAGAAAGAGTATTGGACCCACTTGCTGCTGCGCGACAAAAATGTTATTTGGCTATGGAGCGGGCAAATACAGATTTGGCAGTGGCAAGTGAGGGTTCTTTTGGCGCACACCCCCTACTTTATTTTTTACCAGCTGATGATGAGCTTCTATTACTCGTAGATAAAAAAAATAATCTTGAAATTGTTGTTCGCGAAATATCAACTAAAACAAATTTTAACGGCAAAGAAATAACCACCGAAGAAGAACTACTAGCATTTGCACAATTGATTTATTTCCCTAGCCATGCCCTTATCATAAAAGACAGGCAAGAAGAATTTACGGCTATTGAAAAAGGCATTACCAACCTAGAACAACTACAAGAAACCTTTAGGCACTTTAAACTTTGCTATGGCAAAGCATACCTAGAAACAGATATGCGTGCCATGCACAACCCCACCAGAATGCAAGTGATTGCAACAGCTACAGAAAAGCTTGTGCAAAAATTATCTGTGCCCTGCCCCAATTGCAACACCCCTGGCTTTGGCATTATCAAAGCGGAGCCCGGACTACCTTGCGAATCTTGCAAATCGCCCACAAAAAGTACGTTGTACTACGTATACAATTGCCAAAAGTGCAACCATACCAAAGAAATGTATTTCCCAAAGGCAAAAGAATATGAAGAACCTATGTATTGCGATAGATGCAATCCTTAAATAAGAAGCAATGATTACCACTAATATTGAAACAGCAAAATTAGCGCTAGAAAACAATGACATTGTAGCCATTCCCACCGAAACGGTATATGGACTAGCAGGAAATGCTTACAACGAGGATGCCATACATAAAATTTTTACACTAAAAAACAGGCCGCACTATAA
>JAGWVE010000030.1 GCA_018971025.1 Bacteroidota bacterium
GAATTACGTAAAGGCGAAAAAATTAGTTCGCAAACACAGGACACACAGTTTAATGTGCTAAAAAAGTATGCGCGCAATTTAAATGAAGCAGCGCGTCAAGGTAAACTCGATCCTGTAATTGGTAGAGATGAAGAGATCAGAAGAACGCTTCATATTTTATCCAGAAGAAGTAAAAACAATCCGCTTTTAGTGGGCGAGCCTGGTGTTGGTAAAACAGCCATCGCAGAGGGGCTTGCTATGCGTATTGTTAATGGTGATGTGCCAGAAAATTTAAAGTCTAAAATCATTTACACACTTGATATGGGACTTTTAATTGCTGGTGCTAAATACAAGGGTGAGTTTGAAGAAAGATTAAAAGGTGTTGTAAAAGAAGTGGCGGAAAGTGATGGAGAAATTATTTTATTTATTGATGAAATCCATACCCTAGTGGGTGCAGGTGGTGGCGATGGCGCCATGGACGCTGCTAACATTTTAAAGCCAGCACTTGCAAGAGGTGAGCTCAGAGCTATTGGTGCCACTACATTAAGTGAATATCAAAAGTATTTTGAAAAAGACAAGGCGCTAGAGCGTAGGTTTCAAAAAGTAATGATTGAAGAGCCTAGTGTAGAAGATGCGATATCCATTTTACGTGGCCTCAAAGACCGTTATGAAACGCACCACCATGTGCGCATCAAAGACGAAGCCATTATTGCCGCAGTGGAGCTTTCTAATAGGTATGTAACAGACCGTTTTTTACCAGACAAGGCCATCGATTTAATTGATGAGAGTGCTGCTAAATTAAGGTTAGAAATGAATTCGATGCCCGAAGAGTTAGATACGCTAGAGCGTCAAATTAGACAATTAGAAATTGAGCGTGAAGCCATCAAAAGAGAAAACGATGAAGAGAAATTAAAAGAACTCAATATTGAAATTGGAAATTTATCGGTAGAGCGTGATACTTTAAAAGCAAAGTGGCAGGAAGAAAAAGAAGTTGTTGAAAAAATTCAACAATCCAAAACATCTATTGATGCCTATAAATTAGAAGCCGAACAAGCAGAGCGCAACGGTGATTACGGTAAGGTGGCTGAAATCAGGTATGGTAAAATAAAAGACCAGGAAGCACTTATTGAAACCCTACACACGCAATTAGGAACCATTAGTGAAAACGGCAATAGACTGATGAAAGAGGAAGTGGACGCCGAAGATATTGCGCAAAGTGTAGCTAAAGCAACGGGCATACCTGTAAGTAAAATGCTGCAATCGGATCGTGAAAAATTATTACACTTAGAAGATGAGTTACATCAACGCGTGGTAGGGCAAGAAGAAGCCATTGCTGCTGTTTCGGATGCTATCAGAAGAAGTAGGGCAGGACTTCAGGATCCTAAAAAACCAATTGGTTCCTTTATATTTTTAGGCACCACTGGTGTAGGTAAAACAGAGCTTGCTAAAGCACTTGCCGATTATTTATTTGACGATGAGCAACTCATGACCCGCATAGACATGAGTGAATACCAAGAAAAACATTCGGTGTCTCGCCTTGTGGGAGCGCCTCCGGGTTATGTGGGTTATGATGAAGGTGGTCAATTAACAGAAGCGGTTCGTCGTAAACCCTATAGTGTGGTTTTATTAGATGAAATAGAAAAAGCGCATCCAGACGTTTGGAATATTTTACTCCAAGTTTTAGACGATGGTCATTTAACAGATAATAAAGGACGTAAAGTAAATTTCAAAAACACCATTATTATTATGACTAGTAATATTGGTAGTCATTTAATTCAGGATGCTTTTGAAAAAGTAACCGAAAAAAATATAGAAGACGTTACAGATAAAGCAAAAACCGATGTGATGGAGCTTTTGAGACAAACCATCAGACCCGAATTTTTAAACCGTGTAGATGAAATTATTATGTTTAGTCCGCTCTTGAAAAAGCAAATACTGGGCATCGTGAAAATTCAATTACAAGGGCTTCAGAAAATGGTGGCGCTTTCAGGCATTACGATTCAATTTTCTGACTATTTATTAGAATTTTTGGCGGAGCAAGGTTTTGATCCTCAAATGGGTGCTAGACCTTTAAAAAGGCTCATTCAAAAGCTTATTGTTAATGCGCTTAGTAAAAAGATTCTAGCTGGAGAAGTAGATAAAACAAAACCGGTGCTTGTAGACGTCTTTGATGGGGTGGTTGTTTTCTCCAATTAAGGCTTTAACATATCCTTAGTAAACATATTTGAAATGGCAGGCTCTTATACTTGTAAGCAAAACAATAATACCATGAAAAAAACAACTCAATTTGTCGCGGCTACATTAATAGCCATTGTTTCACTTGTTGCAGTAGCATGTAATAAGTCTGCCTCTTTAGAAAATGGTCCTGGGATCCAACAGGTTAATTTTATGTTAACCGATGGTCCGGGTAGTTATGACAATGTATTTATCGATATTAAATCTTTGCAGATTGTCATTGATACTGCAAAAGAAGGAGAGCATCGCAGAGATACTTGTAATTGGGATCATATTGCTTCACACAGAGATTCTCGCAAAGACTCTGGTTTGGTTTGGACAACCATGCCAATTAAAGCTGGGGTGTATGATGTTTTAAGATTCAGAAATGGGCTTGATACTTTATTTGCTTCTGCTAATGTACCTAAAGGATCTGTTAGACTTGTCCGTATCGAACTTGGTACCAACAATTCTGTGGTAAAAGACAGCGTTTCTTATCCGCTTAATGTTTCTCCAAACCTTTCCAATTTTATAACCTTAAAATTGGAGGGACATGAGTTTGAAGAATTTGCAAGTCGCAGACATAGACTTTGGTTGGATTTTGATGTAAGTCGTTCAATTATTGAAGCCAACGGTCGCTTTTACTTAGTTCCTGTTATGCACACATTTGTAGAAAAAAATACAGCAAGTGTTGCAGGTAAAGTAAAACCAAATGATGCTAAAGCAGTGATCACTTTATTTAACAATACCGATACTGCCTATGCACTGCCTAATAGAGAGGGTGAATTTAAAATGCGTGGTTTAAAAGATGGCACTTACAAGTTATATGTAAAAGCATCAAATGGTTACAGAGACACAACCATCAATAATGTGGTGGTTCTGCAACCAAAAACCACAACTGTTGGCGTGATTGAGTTAAAGAAATAAGCGAGAAGGGTTAACATAAGGAAATGGGGGCGCTATGCGCCCCTTTTCTATTTGATAGTACCAAAGAAAAAGCCTTTTTTTGTAAGGAACAATATGTATACCCCATGATTCAAAACCGTAAAGCAGCCATCGGATTTATATTTATCACTTTGTTAATTGACGTAACAGGTTTAGGCTTAATTATTCCAGTTGTTCCAAAGCTTATTGAACAACTACTTCATACCACTGATATTAGTAAAGTAGCTTTATTTGGCGGCTTGCTTACTTTCTCATATGCAATTATGCAATTTTTATTTGCGCCGGTACTAGGTAATTTAAGTGATAAGTTTGGTCGCAGACCTATCTTATTATTTTCATTGTTTGGTTTTGGGCTCGACTATGTTCTTCTTGCTTTTGCGCCAAGCATTGGTTGGTTGTTTGTTGGAAGAGTTATTGCAGGAATTACTGGGGCAAGTATGACAACAGCCTCCGCCTATATTGCCGATATTAGTACGCCCGAAACACGCGCACAAAATTTTGGCATGATTGGCGCTGCTTTTGGACTCGGTTTTATTGTTGGCCCCGTAATTGGTGGACTGCTAGGAGAAATGGGTCCTCGTATTCCATTTTTAGTAGCAGCCGGTTTGGCGCTGTTAAATGCAGCTTACGGATATTTTGTTTTACCTGAATCTTTAGGTGTCGAAAACAGAAGAGCTTTTGATTGGAAAAGAGCCAATCCAATTAGTTCTTTGAAAAACCTATCTAGATTTCCTGCTGTTTCTGGACTGATCCTTTCTATGTTTTTAATTTATGTGGCGTCTCATGCTGTGCAAAGCAATTGGAGCTATTTTAATATCGAAAAATTTAAATGGACGCCTAAAATGATTGGTATTTCTTTAGCAGCAGTGGGTGTACTTGTAGGTGCTGTGCAAGGAGGGCTCGTGCGGTTTATCAATCCCAAAATAGGCAACGAAAAAAGTGTGTACTTGGGTTTAGGTTTTTATACGGTAGGGCTTGTGTTATTTGGCCTCGCTTCACAAAGTTGGATGATGTTTGTGTTTTTAATACCCTATTGTTTAGGAGGTATTTCTGGCCCTGGGTTACAAGCCATTATTTCAGGTAATGTACCGGCTAACGAGCAAGGAGAATTACAGGGATCTTTAACGAGTGTTATTAGTATTACATCTATTGTTGGACCACTTGTGATGTCTAACTTGTTTGCTTACTTTACTGGACCCATTGCGCCGTTTTATTTTCCAGGTGCACCATTTATGCTAGCTGCATTTCTAATGCTCTTAAGTTGCTTTTTTGCGTACCGTGCTTTAAGAACAAAATAGCTATTCAATTTCAACAATCAATTCAATTTCAACAGCCATATTGAGTGGGAGCGATGCTGTGCCAACCGCCGATCTTGCGTGCCTTCCTTTATCTTCAAAAACAGCTACCATTAAATCGGAAAATCCATTGATCACTTTAGGTTGATCTGTAAAATTTTCAGTGCTATTTACAAAGCCTGTTGCTTTCACAATCCGTTTTACTTTTGATAAATCGCCTACTGCCATTTGCAAGGTAGAAAGTAATGCGATACCACATAGTTTTGCAGCTTCATAGCCCTGTTCAATACTTACATCTTTGCCCAATTTACCTGTTACGTAATTTCCATTTGCAAGTAATGGGCCATGGCCACTCAAATAAATGAGCTTGCCAACTTGTACATATTTTACATAATTGGCAATCGGCGCAGCTGGTTTTGGTAGCGTAATACCAAGCTTCCATAAATTGTCATTTGGGCTTTGCGCATCAATTTTTGATATGAATAGCAGGCAAAATAGAGCTAAAATTAAATTTTTCATAATGCGGCTAACTGGCTGTTTTATAGTACTAATATAGGTGATTATGGCACTTTAACTTTTCAAATGACAAGTATTAATTGGAAGGGGGGCAATAAAAGCGTATTTTTGCACTTTAATTACAATTTACAAATTTACAAATGGACACACAAATTCAAGGAACTGTAAAGTTCTTCAACGAGGAAAAAGGTTTTGGATTCATCAAGCATGACAATTCAAGCAAAGAAACTTTCGTACATGCTAACGGCTTGATTGACCAAATCGAGGCGAATGACAAGGTTATTTTTGACGTGCAAGAAGGCCGTAAAGGTCCTAACGCAGTTAACGTTAAACGTTTAAGTTAATTACTAAACAAGCTTAACCATTATAGGCCATTTCGCTAACCGCGAAATGGCCTTTTTCTTTGCCCTAGCTTAACTATATTTGTGTGCTATAAAACAAGTTTATGTCTACCTTACTTCAACAGTTACAAGAAACAAAAACATATATCGAGTCTCAGGTAAATGGCCAGGCCGCCATTGGTATTATTTTAGGAAGCGGGCTGGGAAATTTGGCTTCAGAAATAGTTGCTGAATATGAAATCCCTTACCAACAAATTCCACACTTTCCAGTTAGTACTGTTGAGGGGCATCAAGGCCGTTTAATTTTTGGGACACTAGAAGGTGTAAAAGTTTGGGTCATGTCAGGTCGTTTTCATTTTTATGAAGGCTACACGCCACAACAAGTTTCTTATCCTGTTAGAGTGATGCGTGCACTTGGGGTAGAAACATTACTACTTTCAAATGCAGCAGGTGGCGTTAATAGTAATTTTAAGGTTGGTGATTTAATGATCATCAACGATCATATCAGTTTGTTTACCATTAATCCGCTACTTGGTAAAAACGAAGAAGCACTTGGAACCAGATTTCCAGACATGAGTGAGCCGTATGCAAAATCATTGATTGCGAAAGTTAAAAACATTGCTGCTTCCAATAATATTAAAGTTCACGAAGGTGTGTATTTAGGGGTAACAGGTCCAACTTTTGAAACCAGGGCTGAGTATAAATTAATTCATGCCGTTGGCGGTGATGCAGTAGGTATGAGCACTGTTCAAGAAACAATTGTGGCTGTGCATGGGGGCATGAAAGTTTTTGCTATTAGTGTAATTACCGATTTAGGCATTCGTGAAGAGGAAAATGTAATTACACACCAAGAAGTGCTTGAAGCAGCTACTGCCGCAGAGCCTAAACTCACATTATTATTTAAAGAATTAGTTAAACAATTATAATGCTGCTCAAGCGCTATAGTTTATTTTTTGTATGCTACCTGCTAACGCAAGTAGTTGCAGCGCAAACAGCAGATAAAGCGCTGATAAGGGGAGGCAGGCCTGGCGCTAGCGCTATCACCTATGATAGGCAGGGTAGACCCATTAAAAATAATGCTGGCAAGAATGACTCACTTCAAACCCGCAATAGTTTAGCCGATTCTATAACTATATTTTACAAACATTTTGATTCTACTAAACTAAGAACGCTCGATAGTTCCATCAATGATTTTAGTAGATACTTTCCATTGCCTTACAGCACAAGAACATTAGGAAATTTAGGAACAGCGACACAGTCTTTGCTTTTTAATCCGTACATGAAAGCTGGCTTCAACGCAGGGTTTCATGGTTACGATGCGTATAATTATTCTTTAGAAAATACAAAGTTTTTTGAAACCACCAGGCCATTTACCGAACTTGCATTTATACTAGGGGCAAAAGCAGAGCAGGTAGTAGATTTCCTTCATACCCAAAATAAAAAAGATAATTTTAATTTTTCATTGCAATATAGGTTTAGCAATTCACCAGGCGCTTTAAAAAATCAAAATGCAAATATCAATAACCTTAGGTTTACCAGTCATTATAAATCCAATAACAAGAAGTACGAACTGTTTTTTGTTTACTTATCCAATAAAAACGCATCCTCCGAAAATGGCGGATTACAAACGCCAAGTAAACTAGATAGTTTATCCTTAAACGACCCATACGAATTAGAAACAAGGCTGGGAAAATCTACGACTGCTTCTAGAAACCCATTTAACACGAATGTTTCTACAGGTAATGTGTATACTGGATCTCAGCTTGTTATTAGACAGCAATATGATTTAGGTACCAAAGATTCTAGCGTAGTTGACTCTGTTACATACCGTGTGTTTTATCCAAGATTAAGGCTTCAACACACACTATCGGTAGCGTCAAATTCGTATCAATTTTTAGATACCTATGTAGACTCAAGCAAGTACCAGTTGTATTTTCAAAAGCGCGTTGCTTCAGGTAAGTCTATCAATTATAAAGATAGTTGGCAGGATATTACCAATGAGTTTAGCATACTCACTTTCCCGGATAAAAACAACCAAAGTCAATATCTAAAAACGGGCATCGCCTATCAGGCACTCAAAGGAACATTTGATACTTTGGGTACGGCTTCTTTGTATAATATCTATGCAGTAGGGGCCTATAAAAACAGGTCTAAGAATAAAATATGGGATATTGACGCCCATGTTAATTTGTACTTAACAGGGCATAACAGTGGCGACTATGATGCGGCCATTTATTTGCAGCGATATTTAGGAGCTAAAGCGGGTTACCTAACACTTGGGTTTAATAATGTAAACCGGTCCCCTGCATTTGTTTTAGATCCTGCTAGCAGTTTTAGCATTAATGCCAACACGCGTTTTAGCAAAGAAAATAGTATCCAGTTAATGGCCAAATACGAAAAGCCCAATAGACATTTGTCATTTTTGGCAAGCTATTACGGTATAAGTAATTACATGTATTTTGATGGATTCTTTTCACCAAAACAAGCGTCTGGCCTGTTTAATTTACTACAATTATCACTCCAGAAAAAATGGCATCTCAAAGGACATTGGAACTGGTACACCGAGTTGCACCTACAGCAAAAAATTGGAACGGGCCCAGTTAATGTGCCTGCTTTTTATACTAGAAATAGACTTGCATTTGAAGGCAACTTTTTTACCAACTTAGATGTTTCTACTGGTCTTGAAATGCAATATTTTACAGCCTATAACGCAGATGGTTATTCGCCATTTTTGGGCGCCTATTTTTATCAGAACACACAGCAGCTCTCTAATAGGCCAGATATTCATGCTTATTTTCACTTCAGAATCAAGCGCTTAAAAGGATTTATTAGAATCGAAAACCTCAATAGTTTAAACACGGCTAAAGGCTTTTCCTTTGACAAGCCCAATTTTATGACAGCAAACTACCCCAATACCACACTTTGGACCAGAATTGGTATTTGGTGGAACTTTATCAATTAATCTGTTGTAGCTTTGTATTCCATGAAGCGCATTATCACCCTGTTTATTGCACTTATTTACCTAGTCATGTCTACTGGGTTTGTAGTGAATAGCCATTACTGCATGGGTAAGCTTAGTTCTATTGAGTTAGGAAGGCCTGAAATTAAAAAATGCATTTGTGGAATGCGTATTAATTACGCTAAAAAAAGCAAATGCTGTCATTCTAAAACGGATGTTGTTAAACTTGCGGATGCGCATAAATTAGCACCATCGGTGGCTACTGTGTCCTATTTATTTGAAGCTGATACAAGGTGTTTTTATGCTGAATCTATCTCGTACAATGAAGTTTATGTTTTAGACAACTATCTTAAAAAGTTGCCACCTAATTTGCATGAACAAGACACCTATAAGCGCATAAGCGTTTTTCGTATTTAGTCTTTTTTAGTTTCTCTTTATTGTTTCTATTCTTTTACATGCATCTGCATGTTCATTATCATTTATAATTCTTAAAATATTTTTATGAAAATCAAATCATTTGTAGCTACAATGGTAGCACTCATATTTACAATTGCTTGTTTTGCTCAAACTACACCTAGTTCAAAAACCGAAACCTTCAAAGTGTGGGGTAATTGTGGTATGTGTAAGTCCACCATCGAAAAAGCTGCTAAAGATGCAGGGGCGTCTGCAGCCATTTGGAACAAGGCTACTAAAATGCTCAAAATTACTTATACAGAAGTAGTTACAAGCAATGCAAAAATTCAAGAAAAAATTGCGGCCGCTGGCTACGATACCAAAGACCTTACAGCGCCAGATGCAGCCTACAAGGAGCTTCCGGAATGCTGTCAATACGAGCGTAAGGCAGGCAAAAAAAATTAATACAACTTTAAATTAATTGTATGAAAAAGGTATTTTTCTTGTTACTATTGGCTTATGCTTTTAATGCAAAGGCACAATTGCAAAAAGTAAATTTACAAGCCAGTGGGTTAACTTGTGCAATGTGTTCTAAAGCTATCTATAAAGCAGTTTCAGCCATTTCGTTTGTAGATACGGTTAAGGTTGACATCGAAGGATCTACCTACGAAATCTTCTTTAAAAAAAATACAACACCGCAGTTTGATCAAATTGCGGATGCAGTTGTTGACGCGGGCTTTTCGGTTGCAAAATTTACTGCTGTTGTTAATTTTGATAAACAAGCAGTAGATAAAAATGGTTTTACATCGCTGGATGGCATTGGTTATGTAATTGTTGCTAATGCGCCTACAACATTGCAGGGGAGTAAAAAATTAAAACTAGTTGGTAAGGAGTTTATGCTGCCCAAAGACTTTAAAAAAATGCCTCCTTTAAAAGTTAGCGCAACTGAAGCAAAAGCATATTTTGTAACCATTCAATAACAGTGCCATGAAAAAACGATTGGTTTTCTTGTTGCTACTTTTTGTTGGTAAAGTTGAGGCGCAAGAGTTATTTATTTTTACCGAGCCTGCTAGTAATATGCCAGCAAGATCAATTGCTATCAAGCAAAGTGGTAAAATTTTTAATGATGCTTCGGGTTCAGGCACAAGACACGCAACCGAACTCATGATAGGGGCTAATAAAAACATCATGTTGCATGCGGCTGCAACCTATGGCAGGTTAAATGGAACGCCATTTGGTTTAGAAAGCTTAAGAGCGTATGGCAAGTACCGTTTTTTTAGTGCCGATGGTATGTATAGTCATTTTAGGATGGCTGCATTTGCGGAAGTAGCACATAGTAATACCAAGCCCATGTACCAAGAGTTAAATTTGCAGGGCGATCATTCGGGGGTTCAGGCAGGGCTTGTATTTACGCAGCTTCTACACAAATTGGCCATATCTTCTACCATTAGTTATTTGGCCATTAATGGGTATAGCAAAACCCATCAATTAGCGATGGGTAATACCCCTGAAGCGGTTAATTATACATTGTCGGTAGGTCGTTTAATTGCACCCAAAAAATATACCAGTTACGATCAAACCAATGTCAATATTTATGCCGAATTGCTAGGGCAAACGCTTACGGGAACCAATAAGCGTTACCTCGATTTTGCACCCGGGGTGCAATTCATTTTTAATAGCAAGGCCAAGCTTAATATTGCCTATCGGTACAACTTGCAAAGCAATATGACCCGTATGGCGCCTTCCAGTTGGATGATAGGAGGCGAATGGCTGTTTTTGAACGCCTTTAAAAAGTAAATCTTTACAGTTAATAGGCTGCTCTTTTTTTTATATCTTTAAAGGGTGAAAAAAAGGGCAGCCTATATTTTTTTGGCCATCTATTTACTAGGGGCAACTGAGCTAAGCCAGCTTTTAAAAATGCCCGTATTGCTTCAGCATTATATGGAGCACAAAATGGGTAATGGTAATTTATCCCTTGCTCATTTTATTTACATGCATTATGTAACAGATGATGGCGACGCTACAGACGAAAAAAGAGATCAGAAATTGCCTTTCAAATCAGCCCATTATCAATTGCAAAACACTGTTGTTTTTGCAGTATCAAAATATGAATTACCAAAACTAATTGCGCCAATTGTTCCAAGTGTTTGGCCTGTTTTTTCTTCTAGTTTTGTTCCACATGCACCCATTGGTTCTTTATTTAGGCCGCCAAGATATTTGGCAGTTTAATGATTAGTGGTGCTTACCAATTCCTCATTTTATTTAAAAAATTATAGCAACAATGCTAAAGAAGATCATTGATTTTTCTATAGCCAATAAATTAATTATTGGGCTATTTATAATAGCACTTGTAGGGTGGGGTAGTTACGAAGTAACGAGGCTTCCCATCGACGCAGTGCCCGACATTACAGACAATCAGGTGCAAGTGATTACCGTGTCACCTTCACTTGGCGCCCCTGATATTGAGCGCCTTATTACTTTTCCAATTGAGCAGTCATGTAGTAGTATTCCGGGGCTTAAACAAATTCGTAGTTTTTCTAGATTTGGTTTGTCGCTCGTAACTATTGTATTTGATGATGCAACGGATATTTATTGGGCACGTCAGCAAATTACAGAGCAACTTCAAAAAGTAAAACAAGAAATTCCTGATGGCGTTGGAGCACCTGAGTTGGCGCCAGTATCTACAGGACTAGGTGAAATATTCCAGTATGTTGTTAGGCCTTTAAAGGGATATGAGAGCAGCTATGGTCCCATGGAACTCAGAACCATTCAGGATTGGATTGTTAGAAGACAGTTATTAGGAACGCCAGGCGTAGCGGAAGTGTCTAGTTTTGGGGGAAAATTAAAGCAGTATGAAATTGCAGTTAAGCAAGACAGATTAAAATCTTTAGGGCTTACCATTGGTGATGTGTTTGATGCGTTAGAAAAAAACAATCAAAACACGGGAGGCGCATACATAGAAAAAGGCCCTACTGTTTTGTATATCAGAACAGAAGGTTTAACGGGTAGTATCGAGGACATTGAGCAGGTTGTTATAAAATCTTTGCAAGGCGGTACGCCACTATTAATTAGAGATGTGGCAACTGTGCAATATGGAGCTGCCATTAGGTATGGTGCCATGACCTACAATGCAGATGGTGAAGTGGCAGGAGCGGTTGTAATGATGTTAAAAGGGGCAAATTCATCAGATGTAATTAAACGGGTAAAAACAAAGGTTGCGGACATTCAAAAAATGTTACCTGAAGGTGTTGTAATTGAGCCGTTTTTGGACCGAACAAAAATGGTA
Organism: Bacteroidota bacterium; assembly: GCA_018971025.1. GTDB lineage: Bacteria > Bacteroidota > Bacteroidia > Chitinophagales > Chitinophagaceae > Sediminibacterium. Next base: position 11,929 of record JAGWVE010000030.1, read on the forward strand.
AACAATGCCATTAGTACTGTCGAAACCAATTTAATTGAAGGGGCACTGATTGTGGTATTTGTGTTGGTGTTTTTCTTAGGAAACATTAGAGCGGGTCTGATAGTGTCAAGTGTGATTCCTTTATCCATGTTATTTGCAATTATATTAATGAATTATTTTGGCGTTGGGGGTAATCTAATGTCGCTGGGTGCAATTGATTTTGGACTCATTGTTGATGGGTCCGTAATTGTTGTAGAAGCAATCCTGCACAGGTTTGCACATGCAAAGCATTTTAGAGGTGTAAGCTCTATTGATCAAAAAGAAATGGATACCGAAGTTGGCAATAGCACGGGGTCTATGATTACATCAGCAGTATTTAGTCAAATCATTATACTTATTGTATACCTGCCTATTTTATCATTGCAGGGGATAGAAGGGAAAATGTTTAAGCCAATGGCATTTACCATTGCTTTTGCAATACTAGGTGCCTTTATTTTATCTATTACCTATGTGCCAATGATGGCAGCACTTGTACTGAATAAAAAACTAAATCATAAAAAAACATGGACAGATAGGTTCGTGATATTTATTGAAAGAAAATACCAGCCTATTTTACAAAAGATATTACAAGTGCCAAAAATCGTGCTTGTTTCAACGGTAGTTTTATTTGGCGTGGCTGTTTTTTTATTGAGTAAAATGGGCGGTGAGTTTATGCCATCTTTAGAGGAAGGCGACTTTGCAGTAGAAACACGTCTTTTAACAGGAAGTAATTTAAATAATTCTATTGCTTCTACGCAGCAAGCTGCCAAACTATTACTGGCTAATTTTCCAGAAGTTACAAAAGTGGTTACAAAAATTGGTAGCGCCGAAATCCCTACCGATCCTATGCCATTTGAAGCAGGTGATATGATGGTAATTCTAAAAGATAAAAAAGAATGGACTTCTGCCAAAACTTTTCCTGAACTCAGTCAAAAAATGACAGCTGTTTTAGAACAGGTTCCTGGCATTACAGTGGGTTTTCAATTTCCAGTGCAAATGCGCTTTAATGAACTCATGACAGGAGCCAGACAAGATGTTGTTTGTAAAATATTTGGCGAAAATTTAGATTCATTGGCAGTGTATGCGGGGCAATTAAATGCCATTATGCAAACCGTTGATGGAGCTATAAATATTTACGAAGAAAAAGTAACGGGTATGCCTCAGGTTGTAGTCAAATACAACCGAGAAGCTATGGCAAAATATGGAGTGCACGTTGCAGATGTAAATAGGGTAGTTAATACTGCTTTTGCAGGCCAGGTTACGGGTCAGGTGTATGAAGAGGAAAAGCGCTTTGATATGGTTGTTAGGCTTTCAGATAGTGCAAGAAAAAGTATTGAAGATATTGCAGGGCTTCAAATTGCAACTTCGCAGGGCACTCAAATTCCACTTGCTTACGTTGCTTCCATAACAGAAGTGGAAGGCGTCAATCAAATACAAAGAGAGAATACTAAAAGAAGAATTATTGTAGGATTTAATGTGAATGGAAAAGATGTTCAATCTATTGTGCAAGAATTACAGAAAAAAGTAAAAGCACAATTGAAGCTTCCAAAGGGCTATACGATTGTATACGGCGGTTCATTTGAAAACATGACCGCAGCTAAAGAAAGGCTTTCTATTGTGGTACCTGTTGCACTATTACTCATTTTCTTATTGTTGTATTTTGCCTTTGGGTCTGTGAAGCAAGGCCTTCTTATTTATACTGCCATTCCTTTATCCGCCATGGGGGGCATCTTTGCATTATGGATACGTGACATGCCATTTAGTATTTCTGCTGGCGTTGGATTTATTGCACTTTTTGGTGTAGCTGTTTTAAATGGAATACTATTGGTATCTGAATTTAATAGACTTAGGGCCGAAGGTTGGCATGACGTTAAACGTATTGTTATACATGCCACAAAATCAAAAATGAGGGCAGTATTAATGACGGCACTCGTGCCATCTCTCGGGTTTATTCCAATGGCAATAAGTACCGGTGCGGGAGGTGAAGTGCAAAAGCCGCTTGCTACTGTCGTTATCGGCGGTCTTATCGTATCAACTTTATTAACGCTTTTTGTTTTACCTGTTATGTATATACTTTTTGAAATGGGCACTAAATATTTAAAAGGGAAAAAGTTGGTTGTCATGCTTGGGGGCCTACTAATAGGACTTTCTGCGCAGGCACAAGTAAATATTACACTTGGCGCCGCTATTGACAGCGCCTTAAAAAATAATGCAAGTTATAATGCCAGCAATTTACAAGTTGATTATGCGCGAGCTCTCCAAAAAACGAGTGCCGAAATTGATAAAACAGTGTTTGACTTTGGTGTTGGGAAACTAAATAGTTTTCAAACAGACAACAGGTTTGGTGTTTCTCAAAGTTTGCAATTTCCGGTGGTATATAAAAATCAAGCCGCAGTAAACAAGTCTGCAACCATGTTGGCGCAAACCAATCAGTTAATTAGAGCGCAGGAATTAACCCAACTGGTAAAGAGTCAATATTATAGCATCTTAGTTATGGGACAGCAGCAAGCTTTGCTTGCATCTGCCGATAGTTTTTATACAGCATTTGTGCAAAGGGCAAAAGACAGGCTTGCGTCTGGCGCTTCTGATGTTTTGGAACTTGTAACCGCGGAAAATCAACTCCTACAAATTCAAAATCAATTAGCGCATTTAAATGCTGTAAAAAATATTGCCATTGAAAATTTTAATAGGACGGTAAATATTTCAAATACTGTGGTGCCGGCATCAAGTAATATTGTTTATGAAACATCTGTTATGCCTGATGTATCTCTTGTTGAGTCGCTACCGGTGGTACAATTGCAGCAACAGCAAATTATCTTATCTGAGCAAATGGAGGCGCTGGAAAAAAGTAAATTAAATCCTTCTTTTTCTGTCGGATACAGCACCATGACTATTAAAGGGTGGCAGGCTATTTCTCAAACAACTGATCAGTATTATGGTGCAGCAGATAGATTTGGATCTTTGAGTGTTGGATTAATGGTGCCTATTTTTTCTTCGGCACAAAAAGCTAGAGTTGCCGCTAGCGGTATACTTGTAAAGCAAAAAAAGATGGAAGAGACAGCTGTAAAACAGGAGTGGACACAAAAAATGCAACACGCGGTATCTTTATACCTGCAACACAAAAAAACATTAGATAGCTATATTAAAAAAGGTCTGGCAAGCGCTACATTAATAATGCAAACGGCCAATCAAAAATTAAAAGTGGGAGAAATTAATTATTTAGACTGGGTTGTTTTAATGAATCAGTCTATACAAACAAGAGCCGACTATTATACGGCTGTTATGTCTTACAACGAAGCTGCTTTTGAATTAGAGAAATTAAATACAGTAAAATAAAACGAACTATTTATATGAAATCATTATCTTTTTTATTAACCGCTACAGTTTTATTGTTTGCTTGTTCTACAAAAGTAGATAAGGAAAATGCTACTACTACTGATACTACTGCTGCTTCAAATAATGTAACACTCACTAAAGCGCAACTAGCATTAGCGAAAATAAGTACGGGTAGTTTGACGGCTACGCAAATGCATAAAACCATCAAGGTAAACGGTTTTGTAGATGTACCACCCCAAAATATGTTATCTGTAAGTATTCCGATGGGAGGATACGTTAAAAAGGCCAATTTAATTCCTGGTGAAAAAGTGAGCAAAGGATCTGTGTTGGCTGTTTTAGAAGACGCTTCTTATATTAGCTTACAGCAAGATTATTTAACGGCAAAAAGTAAGCTTGTTTTTTTAGAGGCTGATTATAACAGACAAAAAGCGCTCAATACGAGTAAGTCTACCAGTGATAGGCAGTTTCAATTGGCTACTACCGATTTTGAAACTCAGCAATATTTGGTAAAGTCTTTGAGTGAAAAACTTCAATTGATGGGCATTGTTCCTGCGCAGTTAAATGCCAATAATATTTCTAAATCTATAAGTTTTAGATCTCCTATTAGCGGCTATGTTACAAAGGTAAATGTCAATGCGGGCAAATATGTAGCACCAACAGATGTGCTCTTTGAAATCATGGATCCTTCCGACTTGCATGCCCGTTTAATTGTCTTTGAAAACGACGCAACGGCTATCAAAAAAGGAAATAAAGTAACCTTTTCAGTAAACAATAAGCCACTCGAAAAATATAAAGCAGAAGTGCATGTTGTTACGCCTAATATCGAAAATGAGCGTACCACAGAAGTGCACTGTGATATTGTTGGATCAAATACAGGACTAATTCCAGGCACTTTTATCAATGCCGAAATTGAATTAAACAATATAACGGTTCATGCACTTCCTTCAGCAGCCATTGTAAAGTGGCAAAACAAACCTTTTGTTTTTGTTGAAAATACTACAGGAACTTATGCAATGGTGCCCGTAGTAGTAGGGTTGGAAAGTAAAGGGATGGTAGAATTGGTTTCAGGCGTCACCGCTTCAGATAAAGTAGTAATTGCTAATGCGTATACGCTTCTTATGAAACTTAAAAATAGTGGCGAGGAATAACGCGTTATCTATACTTGATAAAATAGCGGTCCGTTCTTTTCCCAATCCAAATAAATAGTATGGAGAGTAGGAAAAACAGCCCTGCAATTACAAAACTATTTACGAGTACTTTTTGAAGCCCAATGGCATCCACATTAACAAAGGGATATGGATATTTATGCGTAAAAAATCCTCTAGCTAATATGTATATTAAATAAAAGCTTGGGTATTGTAGCCAGTAATACGTGTCTTGGATTTTTAAGTTTGCCTTTGGTGTTTGAAACAGCCAGTAAATGAAAAATCCAACTGGAATAACAACGTGCATGATTTCATTGGTGATAATAGCAATGCCTGTTGGGTGATATATGCGTCTAAGTACCAAATTAAAAATAAGTCCTACAACACTGATATATACTGTTATGGCAGTGGCTGTTGTGGCTTTATGCATGAATACCCCAAATTTTGTTTTACTAAAAAGTGCAGCAACAAAAAAATAAAGACCTACCAGTGCATTGGTTAGAATGGTAAAGTAGCTAATGTACTGAATCAGTTCAGAAATGATGTCTGATTGATGTTTAACTAAATCAACGCTTAGTTGAAGTGCGATAGTGCTAAAGCATACACAACTAGCAGCAAAAAGAAGCCAATGTTTTTGTATGCTTTTTAGTGGGAAGCTGCTAAGCATGCTGTGCAACATTTTTAAAATCAACCTGATCTTCTAGGTTATAAAACCCGGCTATTTTTACAATAACGGCTTCTACAACTGCGTCAGGACAACTAGCGCCACTGGTAATTAAAATTTTTAGTGGATCCGCTTCTGGCAAATAGTCCTGCATAGTTGACAATTCTTTATTGGCCCAATTTCTATGTTCAATGCTGCTTTTAGAAAGCAGCCTGTCTGGCCCATCAATAAAGTAAGTAGGTAATTTTTGTTCGCAAAGTTCAACAAGGTGAGAAGAGTTGCTGCTATTGTAACCGCCAATTACGATGGCCATATTGGCTGCTGTTTCCAGCATGCCTTTAACGGCTGTTTGATTGTCGCTGGTTGCATAGCAAAGGGTATCTCTGGTGTCTGCAAAACGAGTGGCAATCGTGTCGTCGGTTAATTGATAATGTGCTTTTATGGTTTCTTTTAAATATTCAGAAATAGCCTGTGTGTCCGATGCCAATTGAGTTGTTTGATTAACAACACCAATTTTTGCTAAATCTTTATTGATATCAAAATTAGGGGAGTAGCGTCCTGCAAATTCTGTGTAAAATGATGTAGCTTCTTTTTCGCCAGTTATATATTTAGCAAGCGCAATGGTTTCATCCATATCATTTACAACCACTGTTGGTGTATGATAGGATGCATGGGAAAAGGTAGCCCTGGTTTCTTCATGTTTTGGTTTGCCGTGCACAATAATACTGTACCCCTTTTGAGCGATCTGCTCACTTCTGTTCCATACTTTTTCTACAAATGGACAAGTGGTATTGTATTTTTCTGTGACAATCCCTTTGGCTGCTAGCGTTGCTTCCATATCAAGTGTTGTACCAAATGCTGGGATTATTACAATATCTTCACTCGTTAATGTATCAAGTGGAATTAAAGTTTTGCCATTTGTGTCTTGTAAAAATCTGACACCTCTTGCAAGTAAATCTTCATTTACTTGTGGGTTATGAATCATTTCACTCAGCAAGTAAATTCTTTTACCCTGATTTTCATCAATCGTTCTAAAGGCAATTTCAATTGCATTTTCTACGCCATAACAAAAGCCAAAGTGTCTAGCCAAATAAATATGTACTTTGCCTAAGTTTAATAGCGTTGGAGTAAAGTCTTTCTTTAGTTTATCTTGGTCTTTTCTGTACTGTTTGATGGTACTTATGAGACTGCTTCTATAGCCTGATGGAACATTAAACTGCTTCATATTGCAAAGATAGGGGCATCTGAGAACCTGAAATAACAATCTGGGGGTAAACTTAGGCCGCTGAGTGTTACCTTTGCGCCATGCATTATGTATCTGTAGAGGGGCTCACCAAAAGTTATGGGATTAATCCGCTTTTTAATAATATTTCTTTTAATATCAATGAAGGAGATAAAATAGCCTTAATTGCCCGAAATGGGGTAGGGAAGTCTACGCTTTTAAAAATTTTGGCAGGACAAGAAACGCCAGATAGTGGCAAATTTTGGATCAATAAAGAGGTCACTGTTGCCTTATTTGAGCAGGATCCCATTTTTGACGAAGACAAAACCATAGTAGAAAATATATTCAAAGCCAACCATCCTATTATTAAAGCCATTCAAAAATATGAATTGGCTATGGAAGTCGAAGACGGCGAGCTTATTTCTGATAGCATCATGGAGATGGATGATTTGGGTGCCTGGGATTTTGAAGCAAAGGTTAAGCAAATTTTAGGAAAATTAAATATTCATCACCTTCAAAAAAAGGTAAATGAATTAAGTGGGGGGCAGCGCAAAAGAGTAGCACTTGCGAAAACACTTATTGATATTGGTTTTGAGCATCAGCATACACTACTCATGATGGACGAACCTACCAATCACCTCGATGTAGAAATGATTGAGTGGTTAGAGCATTATTTAAATGGTGAAAATATTACGCTTTTGCTTGTTACCCACGACCGTTATTTTTTAGACGCTGTCTGTGATGAAATTTGGGAACTAGAAAGAGAAAACATGTATGTATACAAAGGCGACTATGAGTCATACATGGAAAAAAAGGCAGCGCGCATAGAAAGTGAACAAGCTAGTATTGACAAAGCTAGAAATCAATACCGAAAAGAGTTAGAGTGGATGCGCAAGCAACCTAAAGCACGTACCACCAAGAGTAAAAGTAGACAAGATAATTTTTACGAAGTAGAAGCAAGGGCCAAGCAAAAAATTGAAGAAGCGCAGTTGCAACTAGAAGCAAAAATGAGTAGGCTGGGTGGCAAAATTGTTGAATTAAAAAAGGTCAATAAATCATACGGTGACTTAGAAATATTAAAAGGTTTTGATTATACTTTTTCAAAAGGAGAAAGGGTAGGTGTGGTTGGTAAAAATGGTATAGGCAAATCAACCTTCTTAAATATTATTCAAGCGCTTGAAACACCCACAAGCGGTAAAGTAAATGTGGGGGACACCGTGGTGTTTGGTAATTTTTCGCAAACGGGCCTCGATGTAAAACAAGATTTTAGGGTCATCGAATATGTAAAATCTTTTGCCGAAAGTTTCCCTTTGGCAAAAGGCGGAAGCATCAGTGCAGCTCAGTTTTTGGAGTTGTTTTTATTTCCGCCTGACAAGCAGTATACCTATTTATCGTCATTAAGCGGTGGTGAAAAAAAGAGGCTGCATTTGTTAACCATCTTATTTAGAAACCCTAATTTTTTAATACTAGATGAGCCTACCAACGACCTTGACCTACCCACGCTTGCAGTGCTTGAAAGCTTTTTAACGGAGTATCAGGGTTGTGTAATGATTGTATCGCACGACCGTTATTTTATGGACCGTTTAGTAGATCACTTATTTGTTTTTGAAGGTGGTGGTTTTGTGAGGGATTTTCCTGGCAACTATACCCAGTACCGTATTTGGCTTAAAGAACAAGAAACTGCAAAGGCAAATGGAGCGAATAATACTGTAAAATCGCTCGCCACTTTTGAGCCTGCTGCACCAGTGGCTCCTGCTCCACCAAAAAAGAAAATGACTTTTAAAGAAAAGCATGAGTTTGAAAAGCTAGAAAAAGAAATGCCTGTATTAGAAGCCGAGAAAGTAAAATTAACGGCCCAAATGAGCAACGAAAATTTGAATTACGATCAAATTACTAGCCTAGCAGATGCACTTACAAAAGTTACACAGACTTTGGAAGAAATGGAACTGAGATGGCTGGAGTTAAGTGAGATGACGGAGTAGTGTGCATTTGTTCGTAGATGTGCACAAGCGTTTCTATGGCATTTTTTCCGGTATCACCCATGTCTATACTAAAATCATTGACATATAAATCTATGTGCTGACGCATCACATCTTCGCTCATTTCTTGTGCGTGACAACTTACATATTCACTTATAGCAGGGTAATTGTTAAATGCGTATTCCACACTTTTTGCAATGAGTTGGTCTACTTGCAGCATGATGGATGTAGCTATGCGGTTACTAGCTACAATGCCACCTAGTGCTATTGGACTTTTTGTTTTTGTTTCCCACTCAGCGCCTAAATCCGTTATTTTATAAAGGCCTTTTTGTTGGTAGGTAAATCTATTTTCATGAATGATTACACCAGCGTCTACCTCGCCCGATAAAACAGCTTCCTCTATTTCATTAAACACATAAAACGAAATATTTTTAGCTTCTGGGTATACGTAGGAAAATAATAAATAGGCCGTTGTATTTTTGCCAGGTATAGCAATGCGCAAATTGTTTACTTGATCTTTGGTAATTGTATTGTTTTTACTAATGAATAGCGGTCCAACACCATTGCCCATGGCCCCGCCACTGTGTAATATGGTATGCGTATTGAGTAAAAGTGGAAGTACACCGTAACTAATTTTTGAAAAATCCAACCTATCTTCTAATGCAAAATTATTAAGGGTTTGAACGTCTTCTAAGTGTACATCAAAGTCTAAACCCTGAGTGTCAATTTTTTTATTAACGAGCGCGTCAAAAATAAATGTATCGTTAGGGCAAGGAGAAAAACCGAGGCTTAGCTTCATGATACTATTATTTTAAACCGTTTTCTAAAGTGGCTAAATAGGTTAGCACATAAGCTTCTACTTGCTCAATCGATTCCTTCAATTTCCACTTTGTTTTATTTCTTTCTCCAACATAATTAGACACGGCTCTTATTTGAATAAAGGGTGTATTGGTAATGCTACCAACATAATGCATTGCAGCGCCTTCCATACTTTCCAAAACGGGGGTATGCGCATCCATAATTTCTTTGATTCGTTTTGGAGCCGTAGTAATTTCATTAATGGTTACCGCAGTTGCCGTATTTGTTTTTAAAACGTTTAGGGTTTTAATGTTTGGGTTTGTTATTTTTCTTTTTTTAAAAGGGGCTTCGTTGTCTTTTAGTAATTGGCTTTCAAATAAATCTTTAAAAACGCCTTTTTCACGAACCCCTAAATCTGCAATGGATTCTGATGCAACTACCCAAACTTTACCAAGGGGCTCTGTTTTAATATAGCATCCCGCAATTCCCATTTGTATGATCAAATCAGGCTGGTGGGTGGAAGCGAGTTGGGTAAGTTTAACCCCAGATGCTAGTATGCCTATGCCAGTAGCGTGAAAGCTTATTTTTATTTTACTTTTTTTGAAAAGCTGACTAGCTTTTTTTGCGCAACCGGCCATTTCTAAGTCGGTGGCAGCTGTTATAATTACCCGCATAGATTGCAAAAATACTCTGATTCTGCCTACCTTTGCCAAAATATTGGTCAGATGGTTTATTTAACAAGACAAGAGCATTTTAACGCAGCCCACAAATTATACAATCCAAATTGGTCAAATGAGCAAAACAATGCTGTATTTGGCGTTTGTGCAAACGAAAATTGGCATGGACACAATTATGATTTGTATGTTACGGTCAAGGGTAATCCGGATCCAGAAACCGGCTTTGTCTATGATGTTAAAAAACTAAGCCAACTCATTAAAAGCCAGGTTGTTGACAAGCTAGATCATAAAAATCTCAACCTAGACGTAGACTTTATGGCCGGTAAACTTTGTAGTACCGAAAATTTAGCCATCGCCATTTGGGAGCAATTGGCACCTCATTTACCTAGTTCTGTGGAGCTTTTTTGCATAAAACTCTATGAAACACCCCGTATTTATGTAGAGTATTTCGGGAAATAAGGGCTTATTTACTTTTTTTAAGGCTGTTTTAAACAAATTTACACGCGTCTTGTTATTATCTTTGACGTCAGGTTCTTTTGTTAATGTAGAACACAAAAGGCAGGGCCACTTGATCAGCACACTTCTGAAACAGTGCCTAGCCAATAACAAAATCCTTACTTGATTTAATATTTTTTATTCGGGTGTAAGTGTACGCTCAAAAATTAGATCCCAAATCCTTGGCAATGGATAAACATAAAGTATCTGTTTTTAGAAAGGAGCATTTTAATGCAGCGCATAGGTTGCATAATCCTGAATGGTCTTCCGAAAAAAACAAGGAGGTTTTTGGTTTATGCAATAACCCTAATTTTCATGGACACAACTATGAATTGATTGTGCAAGTTACAGGCTATCCTGATCCTGAAACGGGCTATGTTATTGATACCAAAAAGTTAAGTGATCTTATCAAGCATGAAGTACTTGCTAGGTTTGATCATAAAAATTTAAACCTCGATACCAGTTTTTTTGCAACACTAAATCCTACCGCAGAAAACATTGCAGTAGTGATTTACGAACTCTTAAGAACAAAAATTAATTCAACACTAGATTTAAAAATCAGACTATATGAAACAGAACGAAACTTTGTCGAATATCCATCTTAAAGATGGCAAAATTATTATTACCGACGAAGAAATTGACGCGGTAGGTGATAATCATATTAGCACTTCTGTAGAAACGCCGATGCGTGAAGGTGCTTTTGATAAAACGGAAGACGAAAAAATTGCTGCTATACAAGAAAAGTTTGCAGAAATCATGGATATCCTTGGTCTCGATTTAACGGACGATAGTTTAAAGGGTACACCAAAGCGTGTTGCAAAAATGTATGTTAAGGAAATTTTCAATGGCTTAAATCCAGCGAATAAACCACAGATGGCACTCTTTGAAAATAAATACAAGTACAATGAAATGCTTGTAGAAAAAAATATTTCATTTTACAGTAATTGTGAGCATCACTTTGTGCCAATTATGGGTAAAGCGCATGTTGCATATATCAGTAGTGGAAAGGTTGTAGGCTTAAGTAAATTAAACCGCCTCGTAGATTACTTTGCAAAAAGACCGCAGGTGCAAGAGCGTTTAACCATGCAAATTGCCAAAGAATTACAAAAAGATTTGGGCACAGACGATGTTGCTGTTTTAATAGATGCTAAACATTTATGTGTTGCGAGTAGGGGTGTAGAAGATGATACCTCATCTACTGTTACGGCATTTTATGGCGGTAAGTTTAAAGACGAAAAAGTAAAAGAAGAATTTTTACGTTATTTGGGTTTGAATACACAGTTTTAAGTACAGGGTAATTTT
>JAGWVE010000031.1 GCA_018971025.1 Bacteroidota bacterium
TACTCTTTTCAGCGCAATTACGGGACTACTATTTTTTCATTTTTTGTTGCAACATAGGATCCTATGAACAAGCAAGCATTAAGAGAAGTATACAAAAACAAACGCCAAGATTTATCTAGTAAAATGCGTTTGCAGTTTGATGATTTAATGCTGATACAGTTTCAGAAATTTGATTTTTCGGCCATCAGAACAGTACTCACGTACTGGCCCATGCCAAATCAGGCTGAGCCCAACACACACTTATTTTCGGGATACCTCCGTCATATGGTTCCCGGACTTACCATTGCTTACCCGGTTATGGATCCAGATGCGCATCAATTTACAGCGCACAAAATTGATGAAAACACAGTGTATAAGCCAGGTAAATTTGGGGTACTAGAACCCGATGCACCAAACCCGTTAGATCCGGAAACCATTGATTTAGTATTTGTTCCACTTTTAGTTGCTGATACCAAAGGCTATAGAGTGGGTTATGGAAAAGGATATTACGACCGCTTTTTAGCCACCTGCAATGCAGGGGTCATTGCCATGGGTTTTTCCTATTTTGACCCCATCGAGCAAATAGCAGATACAGACCAATTTGACGTACCTTTGCACTACCTCATTACGCCGAGTCGCATCTATGAATTTTAATACCATTTTTCTTACTTCTTTTCGTGTTTTATTATTGCCGCTTGCTGTATTGTATGGGGCATTTATTAAAGTACGCAACTGGCTGTTTGATAAACAGTATTTGAGTGCCGCTCGTTTTAATTTTCCACTTATTTGTGTGGGCAATTTAGCAGTGGGTGGCACAGGTAAGTCACCCATGGTAGAATATTTATTAGCGCTATTACACACGCGTTATAAAGTGGCCACAGTAAGTAGAGGCTATAAAAGAAAAACAAAAGGATATGTTTTAGCAGGTGCTAGTACAACAGCACTTGAAATAGGAGATGAACCCATGCTCTTTCATAAAAAATTTCCATCGGTGCCTGTTGCGGTTGGAGAAGAAAGGTTGGATGCCATTCCGCAACTATTACATGACAACAAAGATTTACAAGCCATTATTTTAGACGATGCTTTTCAGCACAGATCGGTGCAGGCGGGGTTTAATATTTTACTAACCGAGTTTGGCAATACCTATAACCACGATTTCTTTTTGCCCACCGGTGATTTAAGAGACGAAAGAGGTTCTGCAAAAAGGGCACAGGTTATTATTGTTACTAAATGCCCAACTGATTTAACGGAAGCGCAAAGGCAAAAAATAATGAGGTCACTCCGTCCAAAAAATTATCAGCGTGTATTTTTTACTTGCATCCAATATGAAACACCTTACCATATTTTAGATGTAGCCAATAAACGCCCCATCACAAATGAGGATGAAGTGCTTTTAATGTGTGGCATTGCCAATCCAAAACCACTTAAGCATTATTTACACGAGCAGGCAAGAACCTATTACCAACAAGATTACGCAGATCATCATATTTTTTCGATTGATGATCTACAAGATGTAGTGCGTCAATTTGATAGCATTGCAGCGCAACATAAATTTATTATCACCACAGAAAAAGATGCAGTAAGACTTACAAAATTCCAAGAAGAATTAAAGTTGCTGCCTTTTTATGTGTTACCCATCAAACACTCTTTTTTATTTGACGAAGGCCCTCATTTTGACGAGTTGATCCTTTCATTTATCAATGGGTTTAACACCAATATGCAACATGAGTAAAGCAAAAAAGTCAAAACAAAAAAAGACAGCAAAGCCCATTGTGGTGGCTACTTTAAAAGGTAAAATAGATATCACACGTTCTGGTATGGGCTACGTTATTGTAGACAACAATGCCATTGATATTATGGTGCGTCCTTCCGATATGGGCAATGCCCTCCATGGCGATACCGTGCGCGTAAAAATTACCCGCGAAAATGGACGTACCGGAAAAAAAGAAGGGAAGGTTGTTGAAGTAGTAGAACGCCGCCAAACCGAATTTATAGGACATATTCAGCTCTCCGATAAGTTTGCATTTTTTGTGCCGGACACCGATAAACCCATGCCCGATATTTTTATTCCGCTCCAGTTTTTAAATGGTGCCAAAAATAAAGATAGGGTAGCTGCAAAGCTTGTAAAATGGGATAAAGACGATAAAAAACCAGTAGGAGAAGTAATCGCGGTAATGTCTCCAGAAGATGAAAATGACGCTGCCATGAAGGAGCTCTTGGCGCAGGCAGGTTTCCCATTATTTTTTCCGCAAGACGTGTTAGAAGCAGCAGAAGCGCTTCCCGTAGTATTAGATGAAGCCGAAATAGCCAAACGTAGAGATTGCCGAGATATCAAAACATTTACCATTGACCCCATTGATGCTAAAGATTTTGATGATGCACTTTCTATTCGAAAATTACCTAGTGGCTTATATGAAATTGGAGTGCATATTGCCGACGTTAGCTATTACGTATTACCAGATACCGATTTAGACGCAGAAGCTTATAAACGCGCAACCTCTGTGTATTTACCAGATCGTGTGAACCCCATGCTTCCGGAAAAAATTTCAAACGAATTATGTTCGTTACGCCCCAACGAAGACAAATTTACTTTTTCTGCCATTTTTCAAATCAACGACGAAGCGCAGGTAAAACAGTATTGGCTGGGCCGAACAGTTATACACTCAGATAAGCGCTATGCCTACGAAGATGTGCAAACCATTATTGATACCAAAGAGGGTGAAAATGTGGAGGATATTTTGCTCTTGCACAACCTTGCACAAAAATTAAGACAAGCTAGATTTAAAAAAGGAGCCATTAATTTTTCTTCACAAGAAGTTCGTTTTACGCTTGACGAAAATGCAAAACCTATTGGCATTACCATCAAAGAAAGTAAACCGGCGCATCAACTCATTGAGGAGTTTATGTTACTAGCCAACAAAACAGTAGCAGAAAATATTTCTAAAATTCAAATCAATAAACAAGCACTTCCTTTTCCATATCGTATTCATGACCAACCAGATCCAGAAAAACTGGCGCCGTTTGTGCAGTACGCAAAAAAATATGGACATGGTTTTGATGCCAGTTCACCCGAAAAAATCTCAGCAAGTTTTAATCAATTGTTAGAAGATGCAAAGGGTAAACCGGAGCAACATGTGCTAGAGCAATTAGGTATTAGAACGATGGCAAAAGCCGTTTATTCGACACAAAATATTGGCCACTACGGATTAGCTTTTGATTTTTATTGTCATTTCACTTCTCCCATTAGAAGATACCCCGATGTACTTGTGCACCGCGTGCTTCAAACAGTACTAGACAATAAACCTGTTGCCGATAAAAAAATGGAAGAAAAATGTAAGCATAGTTCCGATCGAGAACGTGCTGCAATGGAGTGTGAAAGAGCTTCCAATAAGTACAAGCAAGTAGAGTTTATGCGCGACTATATTGGAGATACTTTTGAGGGTGTGGTAAGTGGCGTTTCTAGCTTTGGATTTTGGGTAGAAACGGTAGCCCATAAATGTGAGGGTTTGGTATCGATTGTTGGGCTCTCAGAATTTGACGATTTTAGGCATATAGAATCTGATTATAGCCTTGTAGGCAAAAGGAGTGGACGCACCTTTAAAATGGGCGATAAAGTGTTCATAAAGGTCATTGCGGCCAATTTAGACAAGCGTCAGCTAGATTATGAATGGGTTCAGGTTCCATAGTCCATTTTTACCCCATTATTTACCTACATTTTGTGTGTAAAATTGTGGATAAAACACCCTCTTTTTGAGGTTCATTTTAGTCTATTTCCGTGGTAAAAAAAGTATCTTCGTAAGCCGCCAAACTGGCGTGTCAAATTGTTGATATAGATACGTTTATAGATTAGAAATTATGGAAGAAAATTTGATACCAGAACAAACCTCCGATAACGACCGTATTATACAGGTTAATATCGAAGAGCAAATGAAAACAGCGTACATCGACTACTCGATGTCTGTGATTGTTGGACGTGCGTTACCTGATGCACGTGATGGTTTTAAACCTGTTCACCGCAGGGTTTTATATGCCATGAATGAGCTTGGCAATAATTTCAACAAGCCTTATAAAAAATCTGCGCGTATAGTAGGGGAAGTAATGGGTAAGTTTCACCCACACGGTGATGCCTCTATTTACGATACCCTTGTTCGTATGGCGCAAGATTGGACTATGCGTTATACGCTTGTAGATGGTCAGGGTAACTTTGGTAACCAAGATGGTGATCCACCAGCTGCCATGCGTTACACCGAGGCGCGTCTTCAAAAAATTGCAGAAGCCATGATTGACGATATCGAAAAAGATACCGTTGATTTTCAACTCAACTTTGATGATTCTTTAAAAGAACCAACCGTTTTACCAACGCGTATTCCGCAACTTTTGGTAAACGGATCTTCTGGTATCGCCGTAGGTATGGCTACCAATATGATGCCGCATAACTTAAGTGAAGTTATTGATGGTTGTGTTGCATACGTAGACAACAGAGACATTGCTGTAGAAGAATTAATTACACATGTTAAAGCGCCAGATTTTCCTACCGGTGGTGTAATTTTTGGAATGGAAGGTGTGAAGCAAGGGTTACTAACTGGACGTGGTAGAGTTGTGGTTCGTGGTAAATGCCATGTAGACACCAAGCAAAGTGGTCGCGAGCAAATCGTAATTACAGAAGTTCCTTATCAAGTAAACCGTGATAATTTAACAGACCGTATTGGACAACTTGTTAACGATAAAACCATCGAAGGTATTTCAAATGTTAACAATGAAAGTAACAAGCGTGAAGGAACACGTATTGTTTTAGATTTAAAACGTGACGCGGTTGCACAAGTTGTTATCAATCAGTTATACAAATTTACTGAGCTTCAAACAAGCTATGGTATCAACAACGTTGCTTTAACAAAAGGCAAACCTAAAATCATGAACCTCCGCGACTTAATTGTAGAGTTCATTGAGTTTAGAATGGATGTGGTGATTCGCCGCGCTAAGTTTGAACTTAAAAAAGCAGAAGAGCGTGCACATATTTTAGAAGGCTATTTAAAAGCACTGGATCATTTAGATGAAGTGATTGCGCTTATCAGAGCTAGTCGTACACCTGATGAAGCAAAAGATACTTTAATTGCACGCAGTAAAGCCGAGCGCTGGATGCTTAAGCAAGAAATGTTTGATGAAGTTACCAGTCAGCTATACAACCAAGAAGAAGGTTTATCTGAAGCACAAGCAAAAGCAATACTAGAACTTCGTTTACAACGTTTAACGGGTATGGAGCGTGATAAAATCATTGAAGAATTCAATGGTTTAATTAATACCATCAAAGATCTGAAAGCATTACTTGCTTCCGAAGATTTACGTTATGCGCTAATCAGAACCGAATTACTAGAAGTAAAAGAAAAGTTTGGTGACGCTCGTAAAAGTGAAATACAATACCTCGCAGATGAAATGCGTATCGAAGATTTAATTGAAGATGAAGATGTGGTAATCACCATTTCTCATTTAGGTTATATCAAGCGTACTTCTGCAACCGAATACCGTCAACAAAGACGTGGCGGTAGGGGTGCTGTTGGTTCAAAAACCAGAGAGGAAGATTATGTAGAACATTTATTTGTGGCTTCTACCCATGACACCATGATGTTCTTTACAGAAAAAGGTAGATGCTTCTGGCTTCGTGTGTATGAAATTCCTGAAGGAGAAAAACAATCTAAAGGACGTGCAATTCAAAACCTTATTCAAATTCCTCCAGACGATAAAGTAAAAGCAATTATTGAGGTTAAAAAATTAGCGGATAAAGATTTTGTTCAAAATCATTACATCATACTTTGTACCAAAAAAGGTATCATCAAAAAAACTTCACTAGAAGATTTTAGTAGACCAAGAGCTAATGGCGTAAATGCAATTACTATCAATGAGGGTGACGAATTACTAGAAGCGCGCATGACAGATGGTGCTTCAGAAATTATGTTGGCTTTAAAATCTGGTCGCGCTATCAGGTTCGAAGAAGTGAAAGTGCGTGCTACTGGACGTGGTGCTATTGGTGTTACCGGTATAGAAGTTGACGACGAAAAAGACGAAGTAGTAGGTATGATTTGTGTGAACAAAGAAGATGCTACCCGTACTATATTAGTGGTGAGTGAAAAAGGATATGGTAAGCGTACTCCAATTGATGAGTACCGTATTACCAATAGGGGTGGTAAGGGTGTAAAAACCATTAACGTGACCGATAAAACCGGAAGCCTGGTTGGTATCTTATACGTTACCGAAAAAGAAGATTTGATCATCACTTGTAAATCGGGTGTAACGATTCGTACCGGTATTCAAGATATCAGAGAAGCGGGAAGAGCAACACAGGGCGTTAAACTCATCAGAATTGATGAGGGAGATGAAATTGCTGCTATTTCTCAAATCGAAGAAGCGGAAGAAGAAACAGAAGCAGTTGTTGAAGGCACAGAAGGTGCTGAAACTTCTGCTGCTAGTTCAGACGCTTCAACAACATCTGGCTCAGATGATGCTGCCACTGATGTGCAAGGTGAATCCGATAATACCGTAACAAACTAAATTATTTAATAATAAAACTCCCTTTATGAAGAAGATTTTATTAGTGCTTATGTTTGCTGTTGCTGCTCAAATAGCTAGCGCGCAAGATTTTAAAAAACTTCAAAACACCATCCTTTTACAAAAGTGGGAAGATGCTAAAACTGAAGTTGACAAATTAGGAAACGATCCAAAGGCTCAAGCAAAAGCAGAATTCTATTATTACAAGGCAAAAATATATGCCGTGTTATTTAAAGAGGCTGCGCTTCGTGCAAAATATCCAAACGCTGGAGATGTTGCTGCTGCTGCATTAGAAAAGTATGGTAGCATGGACGTAGGCTATACTAAAATAAAAGATTTAGGTGGAGCAGATGTATTCTTTGATTTGTATTCTAGTTATTTTCAAATTGGGGTAAAAGTATTCAATGAAAAATCTTGGATCCCTGCTGCAGAAAATTTTATTAAAGCCATTGATTATATCGATGTAATTATTAAAAACAAATGGGCTGCGTCTTCAACCATTACCATGGATACCACTTCATTATTGTATACAGGTTATGCGTATCAAAATGCAAATCAATTTGATAATGCTGCTAAATACTATGCTCGTCTTGCAGATAGTAAAGTGAGTGAACCAGTTTATTTAGATTTATACCGCTTTTTAGTACAGCATTATACGAAGGTAAATAATGAGCCTGCATTTTTTAAATATTTAGGTGTTGCAAAATCATTGTATCCTAAAGAACCATGGGATGAATATGAAGTTGATTTTATTGATGCTAATTATGATTTAGCTAAAAAAACAACTTTGTATGATACCGAAGATGCTGCTGGAAAATTAAGTGAGCAAAAATATTTACAGTTTGGTGATTTGTTTATTAATGTAAAAAACAAAGAAAAAGATTTAGATAGTGCTACGCAAGCTAAGTATTCATTAAAAGCTGCTGATGCCTTTAAAAAAGCTTTCCAGTTAAACAACAACAATGCACTAGCCATTTTTAACGTAGGTATTATTTACTACAATATTTTTGGTGAATATGATGATAGGATAGGTGCTAATATTCGTTCTTTGCGTGGTATCAGTTCATCAATTGAAGATGAGTTTGCTGCAAAAAAAGCGGCTGCAAAAACGCCGCAAGCTAAAGCTGCTGTAAACAAAGCTATTGCGGATAAATTAGCGGCTGCACAGGCGCCAATTAAAGCGGCCAATGCTGCTTTAGAAGTAGAACTTCAAAAAAATATGGATATCGCTATCGAATCTATTGACAAAGCATATAACATCTTAAAAGATAAAGCTACAAAATCTAGAACCGAAAACAACGTGCTTAGTAAAAGTGTAGACTTTTTAGCAAACATGTATACGATTAAGCGTGATAAGTTTAGAGGTAAAGATGCAAAGCAATATGATTTGTATGATGCTAAGTTTAAAGAATTTGATGCCTTACATGGTAAGTACGGCAACTAATTTTTTGCTTCGTTAAACGGTAAAAATTTTTCGTGTTGAATGGATTGTAAAATAGGGGCCTTTGGGTTCAATTTTTCACCATTCAACACTTTTTCATAGAGGCGTATGTAAGACGACGTCATTTGAATATGTGTAAAGTTTTCCATCACATATTCGTGACAAGTTTTTCTACTAAAATCATGTACACATGCAACAGCATCAGCTAACTCCAAAGCTGATGATGTTAAATAACCAACTTCAGGAATAACAATTTCTGGTAGAGATCCATAGGGGGTTCCAAACACCGGGCATCCAAAATATAAACTTTCTATAAGTGCCAGTCCAAAGGGTTCATGCCAGCGTACTGGAAAAATAAGCCCCTTGGAGTATTTAATAATTTCATTTTTTTGCGCACCACCTTGCATGCCATCAAATCTAACATGGGTGTCAAAAGTTAGTCGAATACCCTGATTCAAATTAAAACGAACACCTCCAATGACCCTTAGTTTTTGATGGGCCATTTTGGCAATTTGAATAGCACCCTTAACGTTTTTTACACGCCATGCAGCGTCACCTAAAAAGTGAAAATAGTTTTTGACAGCGTCTTTATCTAAAATAGGCATTCCATAATCCATTGGGTCAATGCCATTATGAACATAACAATCTGACCCAAACCGAGCAGCATGATTCTTGGATACAAATACCGTATTATGATCTAATTCTAAGGCATGGTTCAAATTCCCGTGCATGGTTTGGATATAGGGAACTTTAGGTATTTCGTTTACATGGTGGTTTAAATGCACCACATCAATACCATCAGGAATTAGACTATTAAATGGAACCGATTCGTTGTACGCATAAACGTTTGCAAATTCACAACTAGATCCTGGAGCTACCAAATACGAAACCTGATGGCCAGCTTGAACCAGTGCTTTACCAAGCCACCAAATAACTCTTTCGGTTCCGCCATATTTCTGAACCGGGATAGAGGTATTGTTTACAATCAAAATATGCATGCACAATATTAAGGCATTTAATTTGGCAGCCATAGACTAGAGGCTTTGTTTGTTCAAAGTATCTATTTAACATAATATTAATTATAGGATAAAATAATAGATCTAAATCAGCCGTATGTTGTCAATATTGATAAATTATTGGCTAATCTTAACTCAGTCTATATTGGTTATATTTGAATCTCATTATACCCTAACACAATTAACCTCCATGTTACAAAGACGCAAATTTTTAGAGCTCAGTTCTCTTGGTTTATCGGCCATTACATTTTCTGGATTTACCAATAAGTCGGGTAATCCGGCTGGTAAAAAGCCCATTGTAATTTCTACCTGGGGCGAAGGCATTAATGCCAATAAAGCTGCTTGGGCTGTTTTAAGAAATGGCGGCCGTGCACTTGACGCCGTTGAACAAGGTGTTATGGTAACCGAAAACAGCCAAAACTGTTGTGTGGGTCTTGGCGCCAATCCAGACAGGGATGGTTTTGTAACCCTCGACGCCTGTATTATGGACGAATTTGCCAATTGTGGATCGGTGGCATTTTTGGAGCGAATCAAGCATCCGATTTCTGTGGCAAGGCGTGTAATGGAAAAAACGCCCCATGTAATGCTCGTTGGTTCAGGTGCCCAGCAATTTGCTGTTGCCGAAGGCTTCCCGCTGGAATCTGATAAATTATCGCCAGATGCAGAACGTTCCTATAAAAAATGGTTAGAAAAAAGTGAATACAAGCCTGTTATCAATATTGAAAATTCTGGGAACAACATCAAATCACAGTTGGCATATGCGCCTAATAAATTAGAAAACGGCAATTGGAATCATGACACCATTGGTATGGTTGCTTTAGATGCCAATGGTAATTTAAGTGGCAGTTGTACCACATCAGGTATGGGTTTTAAAATGCGTGGACGCCTTGGAGATTCTCCTATTATTGGTGCTGGTTTATTTGTAGACAATGAAGTTGGTGCTGCAACCGCAACCGGTCAGGGTGAAGATGTAATACGAATTTGTGGATCACATTTAGTGGTAGAATTGATGCGTATGGGTCATTCTCCTGAAGAAGCTTGCAAAAAAGCGGTAGAACGTATTATAAAAATCAAAGGTGATAAAGCGCGTGATATTCAAGTAGGTTTTATTGCTATTAACAAGCGTGGCGAATATGGTGGATACTGTATTCAAAAAGGTTTCAACTTTGCTGTTTGCACCGCAGACGATTCCAATATTTTAGTAGACGGAAAACATATTCTTTAATCTATCGCTTACAAATTATAGTTGCATGCTGGAAGTAGCAGTTTTTAATATTGAATCGGCCATTCAGGCCCAGGCCGCTGGTGCCAACCGTTTAGAGCTTTGTGAAAATCCAAACGAGGGGGGTACTACCCCATCTTATGGAACATTATCTGTTGTTGCAAAAACAATTGCTATCCCTGTTTTTCCAATTATAAGACCACGTGGCGGTGATTTTTTATACACGGACGCCGAGTTTGAAGTGATGAAAAACGATATCCGCGTTTGTAAAGAACTTGGTTTTGCAGGCGTTGTTATAGGTTTATTATTACCAGACGGAAATATCGATATAAAACGCACCAAAGTGCTCGTAGACCTTGCTGCACCTATGGCAGTTACGTTTCACAGAGCATTTGACAGGTGTAAAGATCCCATACAAGGCTTACATGATATTATTGCAACGGGCTGTAAAAGAATTTTAACCAGTGGTCAAGTACCAAGTGCGCCCGGTGCATTGTCGCTTTTACAAACACTTGTAAAAGAAGCAGGAGATCAAATTATTATTATGCCAGGTAGTGGCATTAGAGGTAATAATATTGCTACTATTAAAATGGAAACAAACGCAAAAGAATTTCATTCGTCGGCAAGAAAAGTAGTGCCCACTCAAATGCAATTTGTAAAAGAATCGATGCAAGAAAATTTGCAAAACATGCTTGTAGATGCTGCAGATATTCAAACCATGCTTGCAGCTATTGCATAAAATTTTGCGCTAAAAATTAATACAGCATTCTAACCTTAATGGTGTCTTTTACTTCTTTTAAAAGTTCCAATGCACGTTTAGATAATTTTTTGTCTACGTCTAAAACTACGTATCCAATTTCTTCATTGGTTTTTAAATATTGACCAACAATATTAATATTGTTTTTAGATAATGCGGTATTGATGGCACTTAATACGCCGGGTACATTGTTGTGCATATGTAAAATACGGTGAGCGCCTTCTACAGGTGGTAATGCAATAGATGGCACAGAATGTGAACCATTGGTGATACCGCGCTCTAGGTATTGAAACAATTTGATACTCACATCTTCTCCAATATTTTGTTGTGCTTCTTCGGTGGATCCACCAATATGCGGGGTTAAAATAACATTGGATAAACCTTGCAATGGTGTGGTAAAGGCATCACCATTTTTTTCTGGCTCCACTGGAAATACATCGATACCCGCACCGCCAATATGCCCGTCTTTAATGGCTTCCGCTAATGCTTTTAAGTCTACCACTTCCCCCCTTGCATAGTTTAACAATAGGGCACCTTTCTTACAATATTTAAGATTGGTTTTATTGATTAAGTTTTTTGTTTGCGCCGTTTCAGGAACGTGTAGCGAAACAATATCTGATGCACTTAATAATTCTTTTAAATTTTTTGCAGGCACGGCATTACCTAATGGAAGTTTTGTTTCGGTATCATAAAACATCACTTTCATGCCAATGGCTTCTGCAAGCACACTCACTTGTGATCCAATATTTCCGTATCCAATAAGTCCTAATGTTTTTCCGCGTAATTCAAAACTGCCTTTGGCTTCTTTCATCCAAATGCCATTTTGTGCAGCTATATTTTTATCTGAAATTCTACGAATAAGCATTACTGAAATTCCAATCACAAGTTCTGCAACACTTCTTGTATTACTATATGGTGCATTAAAAACAACTACTCCTTTTTTAGAAGCCGCTTTGATATCAACTTGATTGACACCAATGCAAAAACAACCAATGGCTTGTAATTTTTTTGCAGCAGCTAATACTTTTGGGGTAATTTGTGTTTTAGAACGAATACCAATTAAGTGAACGTCTTTAATTTCTTTGATTAATTCCTCTTCACTAAGTGCGCCAGCAATTTTTTTTACATTGGCATAGCCATTTTGTTTAAATTGTTGAACCGCTTTTTCACTAATATTTTCTAAGAATAAAATATTGATTTTTTCTTTAGGGAAACTGGTTAATGCTTGCTTGCTCATGGTTGCAAATTTAAGCAATTGTGTGTAGAAAGTTTGAATTGATCAACAGTTATTCACGTTTGCTTCTCGAATGGTTTATTGTAATATTTTAGCAAATTCTCAAAACTAACATATGGTTGCTAAATATCTATACGCTTTTTGTTTCTTCTTTGTACTCTTTGCATGTGGTGCTAAACCCAAGCCGGTACCTTCCACGCCTTATATATTTTCTGTTATAGATTCTGCTGCCAAGGAAAAATTTGCGGGTCAAATTAGGGAGTCTTATAATACTATATTGGGGAAGCGTGGCTTTAGCGGTTCTATATTAGTTGCTAAAAATGGTGAAATATTATTTGAAGACTACCAGGGCTACTATGATGTAAAATCTAAAACCCCTATTACAGCTACTACCCCATTTCACATTGCTTCTACGTCAAAAACCTTTACGGCCATGGCTATTTTAAAGTTATGGGAAGAAGGAAAAATTGATCTCGAAAAGCCCGTTTATACCTATTTACCAGGTTTCCCTTACACAGATATTACGGTTCGAATGCTCCTTAATCACCGTAGTGGCTTAAACAATTATGCCTATTTTATGGTAGATAGACAGGTGCAGGCTTATAAAGTAAAGGGTAAAAGAGGTAGATGGATAAAAAAATACAAGACCATTAAATTGCCAGTGGAGGTAAAACCAGGCCTCGTAAACAACCAAGACATGCTGGATTTTATGATAAAATATAAACCCGCTGTTATTTTTGGAGCTAACAGGGGCTTTAGTTATTCTAACACCAATTTTGCTTTATTGGCTCTCATCATAGAAAAGCTAACCGGTAAAGACTACCCTACTTATATAAAAGAAAACATATTTACACCTTTAGGTATGGAACATAGTTATGTCTTTTCCCAAAAAGATACTGGCCACTATCAACCCTCTTATTATCCCAATAACAGACCCTATTTAATTGAAAAATTTGATTGTATATATGGTGATAAAAATATATATAGTACGGTAAGAGACATCCTTTTATGGGATAAAGCGCTGTATCAAGGTTCATTTATTAGCCAAACTACCTTACAAATGGCTTTTGAACCAAACAGTAACGACAGGCCCTCTATTCATAACTATGGTTTAGGTTGGCGCATGTTAAACCAGCCAGACCAAAAAATCATCTACCACAATGGTTGGTGGCATGGTAATAATTCGGTTTTTAGCCGTTTTATCAAGGATACAGCTACCATTATCGTATTAGGAAATAGGTTTAACCGTAACATATACAAAGCCAAGAACATAGCTGCTTCCTTTTTAGCAGGTTCTGATACTACGGCCCTTGCCGAATAATCTCTTTTTGAGCCTAAAAACTTTATATAAACTGATCGTCAATTTGGGTGATTTTAAGCCAATTACCCTTATTTTTGCAGACTTTTAAAATCTAATTTTTTACTAGATCCAATCGATTATGAACAACATGTTGTTTTATGCCGTTCCGGCGATGGGACTTATTGGTCTCCTTTACACACTCGTTAAATTTTTATGGGTATCTAAGCAAGATGCTGGTAACCCAAGAATGAAAGAAATTAGTGACTACATTGCTGAAGGTGCTATGGCATTTTTAAAAGCAGAGTGGAAGATCCTAGCTTATTTTGTGGTGATTGTAGCCTTATTATTAGGCTTCATGGCTAACTCTAATGAGTCTAGCCATTGGAGTATTGCTATCTCTTTTGTAATTGGTGCTGTATTTAGTGCAACTGCTGGTTACATTGGTATGAAAGTAGCTACTAAAGCAAACGTTCGTACTGCAGAAGCTGCAAAAACAAGTTTATCTCGTGCTTTAAAAGTATCTTTTACAGGCGGTTCTGTAATGGGATTAGGCGTATCTGGTTTAGCTGTTTTAGGTTTAGGGGGTCTATTTTTAATTATCAAACATTTCTTCGCTCCAGCTGGTGATGCAGAAGGTATGTTACGTACGATAGAAATTTTAACTGGATTCTC
Organism: Bacteroidota bacterium; assembly: GCA_018971025.1. GTDB lineage: Bacteria > Bacteroidota > Bacteroidia > Chitinophagales > Chitinophagaceae > Sediminibacterium. Next base: position 14,162 of record JAGWVE010000031.1, read on the forward strand.
TTTAGGTGCTGAGTCAATCGCTTTATTTGCGCGTGTAGGTGGTGGTATTTACACCAAAGCTGCAGACGTAGGAGCAGATTTAGTAGGTAAAGTAGAAGCAGGTATTCCTGAAGATGATCCTCGTAACCCTGCAACGATTGCAGATAACGTAGGTGACAACGTTGGTGACGTTGCTGGTATGGGTGCCGATTTATTTGGTTCTTATGTTGCAACCGTTTTAGCAACGATGGTATTAGGTCAAGAAGTTACGGGTGCAGATAAGTCTCCACTAGTAGATGCATTTGGTGGCTTATCTCCTATTTTATTACCAATGTTAATTGCGGGTATCGGTATTCTTATTTCAATTATTGGAACACTGTTTGTAAGAATTAGTGATAAAGCAGGTTTAAATACTGCTACTGTGCAAAATGCACTGAACATGGGTAACTATGGTTCGATGGTGTTAACTGCAGTTGTATGTTATTTCTTAGTTGGAAATGTATTACCTGAAACCATGTACTTACGTGGATTAGAGTTTACAAGAAATGGTGTTATTGGTGCAATTGGTGTTGGTTTAGTAGTGGGTGTTTTAATGAGCATCATTACGGAGTATTACACTGCCATGGGTAAACGTCCGGTATTAAGTATTATCAAACAATCTAGCACAGGTCACGCTACAAATATTATTGGTGGTTTAGCTATTGGTATGGAATCTACTTTCTTACCAATACTAGTATTAGCTGCTGGTATTTTTGGTTCATTCTATTGTGCAGGTTTATATGGTGTAGCAATTGCTGCGGCAGGTATGATGGCTACAACAGGTATGCAACTTGCTATTGATGCATTTGGTCCTATTGCGGATAACGCAGGTGGTATTGCAGAAATGAGTGAATTACCAGCTGAGGTTCGTGAAAAAACAGATATTTTGGATGCAGTGGGTAACACAACTGCTGCGAGTGGTAAAGGTTTTGCCATTGCTTCTGCAGCATTAACTTCTTTAGCATTATTTGCTGCGTTTGTGGGTGTTGCAATGCCTGACAATCAGCATATCGATATTTATAAAGCGGATGTACTCGCTGCATTATTTGTAGGTGGTATGATTCCTTTTATCTTTTCATCTTTAGCGATCAGAGCTGTGGGGGAAGCTGCTATGTCAATGGTAGAAGAAGTTCGTCGTCAGTTCCGCACTATTCCTGGAATTATGGAAGGTACAGGTAAACCAGAATATGATAAGTGTGTGGCTATCTCTACAGAGGCATCGCTTAAAAAAATGATGTTACCAGGAGCAATCACTATTGTATCTCCTTTATTAATAGGATTTTTATTAGGCCCAGAAGCTTTAGGTGGTTTCTTAGCAGGTGCTACTGTAAGTGGTGTTTTAATGGGTATTTTCCAAAACAACGCTGGTGGTGCTTGGGATAATGCTAAAAAATCTTTTGAAAAAGGTGTTGAAATTAATGGTGAGATGTTCTATAAAAAATCTGAACCACACAAAGCATCTGTAACGGGTGATACTGTGGGTGATCCATTTAAAGATACGTCTGGTCCATCTATGAACATCTTAATTAAGTTGATGTCAATTGTATCTTTAGTAATTGCGCCAACGCTTGCTAAAATGCATCCAACGTCTAGCACTACTGTAAAAACGCAAACGGTAGAAATGTCTATCATTAATACAGACACTTCTAAAGTACTTGCTGATACGGCTAATACCGTTACCATCAGTGCTGATTCAAAAACGTTAGTGCAAGCTTTACAAGAAGATGGTTTAGCTCCAAAAGACAATGTAAATATCCAAATTAAAGATGGCAACATCTCTGTAAATGGTAAGGCACTTACGCCAGAACAAAATGAAAAATACAAAGCTTATTTGCACACTAAAATGGCAAATAAAGAATAAGGTATAAAATATACGATTTCAAATCCCTCCTATTTTGGAGGGATTTTTTTTGTACTATTGTAATACAAATGTTGGTATGGGAAAATATATAAAGCCTACAGAAAAAGAATTTGAAATACTTACTGTTCTATGGAAAGAGGGTGCTGCTTCTGTAAAAAAAGTACATGAAATGTTGGCTTCAAAAACAGGCTATACCACTACATTAAAGCTTATGCAAATTATGTTTGAAAAGGGTATTGTTAAAAGAGATACGACCACCAAACAGCATATTTATAAAGCAAATTATACCAAGGATCAAGCTAAAGAATATAAAGTAAAGCAAATGCTCCTTGATTTATTTGAAGATGATAAACAGGCACTCATTGCTTATTTATCAGAAACAACTGTTACCATAAATTCTTAGGACACCAATCACCATATTTATTACCCAACTGAAATCCAATCAGAATTTCGTGGGTACCCTTACTTACCGTATTTAATGTTGAAGTTTGTAAATCGTAAGAGTATCCTATATTGATGCTGTTATTAATATTAAAGCCCACCATCGCTGCGTACCCTTCATTAAAGCGGTAAGACCCTCCTACCCAAATTAAATCTTGGTACATGAGTTTAGCATTGATATCCATTCCAATAGGTAAAGGACTGATGTATCTAATAAGTGCTGATGGTAATAAACTTAGATCGTCAGATACTTGTAATCTGTAACCAGCACTTAAAAAAATATGTGGCACCAATTTACCTTGTGTTAGATATACTTTATTATCTGAGAACGCAACATTTTGAGGAACAATTTGCTGAGCCGATAATCCTACAAAATAATTATTTGAATAGAGCCAAAGGCCTGCACTAATGTCTGGCTTAATGGTATTGATAAGTCCACTCGAGCCAACTGCAGGATCAATGGTGGTTGATCCAAAATTTAGTTTACTGGTGTTTAAACTTAAATTGGTCATACCTGCAGATATACCAAAGGATAAAGTTGTTTGACCTGCTATGCCTCTGTGATAGGCATAGGTTCCATATGCAGCAAATCGATTAAGTGGTCCTGTTTGGTCATTTAAAACAGTAAAGCCAACGCCATGATGTGGTTCTGGTGCTTGGTAGTTTTGCCAATATGCTTTACCCCTTGGATTGTCTCCAGGCGTAGTCATACTTGTTGGATTTGAAATACCGTATGCTTGTTTTTTTAGTGGGCCATGAAATGTTAAGTAAGTGGTTACAGGAGCATCTTGAATACCCTGCCACTGTATACGGTGTGATGTTTTTACATCCCAATAATTTTCTATGCCCGCAAGTGCTGGATTGATTAAAAAATTATTTAAAATATACTGCGTATAATAAGGACGCTGTTGTGCTTTACCTAAAAAAGGTAATAAGCCAATAAAACAAATGATGAGCGTCTTTTTCATGTACTCTATTTAATAATCGTAACAGAACCTGTTATTATTTTTCTTCCATTTTTTGGATTCACAATATAATAATAAGTCCCTATTGGTAATTCATTTCCATTGTATTTTCCATCCCAAGGTTTATCGTATCCAATAGATTTAAATACGGGCTGTCCGTATCTATTGTATACATCAATGGTAGCGCCAGGATAGCTTTCTAAATATTTAATAACCCAGTTGTCATTAATGCCATCCCCATTTGGAGAAAAAGCATTGGGTACTTCTGGTGCAAGTAATAGTTTTATAAAAATGTCATCGGTAACCATACAACCACCTAGTCCTGTAAGTTCAAGTGTGTAGGTAACATCACCAAGTGGTGTGGTGCGCGGAACAGCCGCAGTATCACTGTTTAAATATAGTGCTGGCTTCCATTTATAGGTTAGGCCGTTACCAAAAACAAAAGCGGGTTTAATTAGTGAAGTACCTCCTTCTAGTATTTTAAAATCGGGGCCTAGATTCAGGTGCGGATACGGGAAAGATGTTACGGTTTTAGTAAGGGTATCACTCACACAATTTTGTCCATTAAATCCATATAGGCTAATGGTAAAAATACCGGAGTCTCTAAAACGTTTATTTGGGTTTTGAACACTCGATGCATCGGATTGTCCTAAGTCCCATACCCATTTATTAATAGGGCTGGTTTTGCCATTAGACTGGTCTGTAAAGTTTACCACATCACCCATACAAATGCTATCAGGGCTAATGGTAAATGCTGCTTTAGGTTGTGGGTAAATGGTATTGAGCACTTTGGTAAGTGAGTCGATACAATTGTTATTACTTGTAACAACAAGCTTTACGTTTACGGGACCTACAGCACTGTATTTGTGGGTTGGATCTTTGCTTGTTGAACCAGCACTATTATTGGGATCTCCAAATGTCCAAGCGTATGTAAAATTAGCTTCAGTACCATCTGTAATACTAGAGCTATTTATAAACGTTCCATTGCCATCCGGTAAACAAATGCTAGGTAAACTAAATGCAGGTTTAGGTAATGGATTTACTTTTACAAGCTGTGTATTAAGTACAGATACACAACCACTATCGGTGGTTACTTTTAGAGATACGGTATATGTTTTACTGGTATCAAATACTTTAGAAAAAACAGCCCCCGTTGTTTTAGAAGATTTAGTTCCATCTCCAAAATCCCAAGCCCAAGTAACAATATTGCTATAGTTTGCTACCGAGCTATCTGTAAATACAAGGTTGTTTTTTTCGCAGCTAGGAAGCCCTGCGCCCCACTTAGCTGTAGGTGAAGGCCAAACGGTAATGCTTTTAGAAGCAGAGTCTTTACAACCTATAACACTTGAAGTGTACACATATTTGATGGTATAGGTACCAACCCCTGCTGTTACAGGATTAAACACACCGGTCGCGCTCACTGCGGTACCTGAATAGGTAAAGCTACCCGGCACATTGTTATCAAAACTAGCCTGTGTAATTTGACGCGCAGCAGCTTCGTTACAAATACCAGGCATTGTGGTAAATGTTACTTTAGGACTTTGGTTAACAGTGGCTGTTTTTGAAATAGACTTACTACAACTAGCTGCATTACCAGAGAAAGCTTTTAGGGTAATGGAATAATTTTTGGTAGCCGGGGTTTGAAAATTAGGATAGCGGTAGGCATACACTTTACCAAAGTAAGGTGTTTCGTCGATGGTTTTTTTAGTGAGATCGTTGGCGTCCCAATAAATCTCAAGCCTTGTTACATCACCAAAATCTACCACCGATAAATTTTTGATACGCACCGAATCGTTACTACAAAGTGTGGTAGGTGCGAGTATATCAAAATTAGGTGTAGGGTTTGCACCGTTAACGGTAAAGCTACTCGTTAATGAATCGATACAACCAAAGGAAGTGACTTGTAAAGACACACTATACACCGCAGACTTATTGTATTTTACCCCAGGATTTTTAGCTGTTAACTGCGCAGGCGTATACGTTGGACCTGGTGTAATAGCAGGGCTTCCCGCATTAAAATTCCACTGATACGAAAAGTTAGTAGATCCATCCGCCGAGGTTGTGCTATCTGTAAAAACAGCGTTTGCATCATTTAAACAAACTTCAGGAATAATGAAACCTGGCTTTGGTAATGTATGAATGTAAACTGGATTAGTAAGTCTAAAAGTATCACTCATACAACCTGTGTTAGAGCCAACAATTAAGCGAACATCTTTGGTTCCAAAACTTGTATAGTTTACGAGTTGATCTGCATTGGTAGTGCTTGTATATGCACCTGCACCATTGTCTGTGTTCCAAATCCAATTGGTAATGGTTCCCACTCCAATTGTAGAAGCATCTGTGTATTTAATAGCTGCATTTAGACAGGTGATATTTGGTGCCGTAAATTTCGCAACAGGTTTATCCGTAATGGTTACAGTAGCGCTTGCATCGTCAGATGCACAACCAATATCAGATACCACTTTTAATTTAATGGTGTAGTTATTGGCAACTGCGTATTTGATCGGATTAATACTATTTGAAAAATTAACGAGGTTTGTACCATCACCTAGATCCCATAACCATTTTACTGCTACAGTTGGAGGTGCAGTTATATACACAGAGTCTTGTAAACAACCAGCATGTGTTAATGTAAAATTGGATGCAGGTTTATCATTTACTTTAACTGGAATGTTTACTACCTGATCTGTACTTCCGCAACCATCTGGCGTTGTAGATGTGGTGTACATTTTTATCGTATCTCTTAATGCAGCAGTATTTGAAGCTGTAAACGAAAAAGATTGTTTAGGGCTATAGTAATAAATGTTTTGTCCATTGATATAAACAGTACTATCTGGTGTTGGATTACTATTAGGCCCAATAATAGCAGAAGGTGTAATATTTTTTGCTGCAGAAAAATCCCACTTCACACTACTCGGTGTAAAATTTAATGGAACAGAAAAAGATACCGGTGTATTGATACATGTAACAGCCGAATCTATTCGGCCATAAGGATTTTGAAAAGATGCAGTTTGTGAAAAGTCTTTGACGTTGGTGCCCGCGTTATAACCATAACTTTCGGCACTACCAAAACCATATGCAATTGCATTGTATCCTGTGTCTGAATATAAATTATGGGTGCCTGAACTAACCTTTAAAATAGCGTATTTATAATTGGCATCTCCAGGGTGTGTGCTAAAATTGGCTGTTTGTAAAACGCCGTCTAGTGTGAAACTATTTTCTCCTCCTTTTTTTACTACTACGTTAATATAACTTTGAAGGATTGCATTTTTATTGGCAGAATATAAAGTAACCTTATTGATGGTTTGCTCTACTGGACTTAAATAAATCATTTCTGGATCTCCACCCGGATTGCCTGTAGGGTTTCCATCAACAGCTTGCGTGGTGCAGTATTGGGCAACCATGATAGGTATATCAGCTTCAATTACATTGGGTATTGCTGGATTAGTGGTAGCATTTACGCCATTATAGTTTCCATTAAAAAACTCGTAATAAAAGCCATTGATAAGTTTTGAGGTTGGAATGATCGTACCATTTAATTTTACTACTGTGTTTGGATTGGTGACACAAATACGGTAATAATTATTGGGTTGAAAACCGGTTGGTACTGTTAAATATTTTTTACCCCATGCAACTGCAGGTAATGATTGTGCAATTAAATTATCGGCACTTCCATTTCCAGTACTTCCAATACTCATTTTACCAGCTCCCGAAAAAACGGCAATTTTTTTACAACCTGAAGATCCTGCTGTGCTTATAGATCTTACTTTAGATCCTGTTAAATCTGTTCCTTTAGAACCAGTCACAGTTCCAAATACACTATACACATCTCCTTGATTTAGCGTAACTGGTATGGTTGTTGCAACACCAGGCGTAAGTCCATTTACATTGGCTGCAGAAGGCGTAATTTCAATAGTGGTATTGTCTTCGGTGGCAACTACAAAAAAGAATGAGTTGGCATCGTTGGCGTTAGACTGTTGGGTATAGTTAACCGAATAATATTCTTTGCCTAGCGTATTGGTAGGAAATAATAAAGTAGCTCCAGAAATACTTGCGTTGTAAATGTGTGCATACGCAACAATGGGAACATCGGATGTGATATGAATACCTCTTTTTAAAACGCCCGTTGTGTTGATACGAGCATCTTGCGCACCAGTTTTAGGTAAAGGATTTGAAAGTGTAACTTGATTGGCAGTAACCGTATAGTTTGCTGTAAAACCTACTGCAGGGATTTCTACCTTAACATTTGCATTTTTATCAGAAGTAAAATACAGGATCATGTCTTGAGATCCACCATTTGCTGGATTACCAGCCATACTAACGTGATAGCCATATCCAAGCCAAAAATCATTACCCTTATTGGAATAGTCTTGACTGTATACTGCGCCACTAGCAAGGATACATATAAATAAAATAAATAATTTATAAAGGCGCAAATTCATAATCTTTTGCTTAGACGCTAAATCGGGTCTAAAGTTTAATTTTTTTTGGAAATTAAATCTACAAAAATATAAGATGCAAAATCATTATAAACTGCTGTCTTTCAAATAAATATTAGCAGCAGGCCCCATGCAAAAGAGCAGGTCTAGAATACTTGCATTGGGTATAAAATCAATTTTATCCATAAAAACCTGCGGATACACTTGATTTACAATATTTTGGGTGGCATTTTTGCTATTAGAATGATCTCTAACATCATAAACATTTGGATCTAAAAATGGCAGAAGCTCATTTGTTTTTGAAATGTTAAATTGAGTTTTGAGGCGTTTTTCAATCCAATTTAAAAGACTCATGTTTAAATCAATTAAATATTGATGTTTCGTATTTAAAAGATCATGCAATCCAGGTTCATAGTATTCAAAAAACGGTGATCTCTTATAACAAGAACTGATGGCTTTTAGATGTTTACTTGGCCAGTTTTGATGGTAGCAAATTTCAACTTCTTTCATCGTTTTTTTTTGGTCTCTTCCATTTTGAAGCGGCACCGTTAGTAAAAGTGGACCATGTGCACTCACAATACTTGTTCTATTGCGGTTGCTCATTTTTTTGAATGGTTCATGTATGTCTAGCAATACTTCATTGGCATTCACCATTTGTTTGATATAACCAATAGATCCAAAATATTGCGATTCAATTCTTAACGGTAGCATTTCTTAATTTTAACAGGAATTATTAGTTCTCCTCAGCTATGCAATTATCTTTGTGCAAAATAATTCAATTGAAACGAAATTATCTATTTTATTGTACTCTCCTCTTTACTTTATTTAGTTGTAGTACACCTCAAGGTTTTGAATACAAGGGTCTCAATAACGTTAAAGTTAATAATGTAGGTTTTGAATACCTGGATCTATCTTTAAACTTAGTGTATTTTAATCCCAATAATTTTAAAGTTGATTTAAAAAAAGTAGACTGTGATGTATACATCGATAACCGTTACCTCGGAAAATATGCACTAGATACCCTTATGCATATTCCTAAAAAACAAAATTTTGAACTACCCTCTCGTATGCGTGTAGCCATGGGTGGCGTATTTAAAAATGCCTTTTCATTACTCATGAACAAAGAAGTACTAATAAAAGTAAAAGGCAAAACTAAAATTGGAAAAGGCTCTATTTTTTTTGACGTTCCGTTCACATACGAAACCAGACAAACCATCAGTTTATAAATAAGGCTTAACGTG
>JAGWVE010000032.1 GCA_018971025.1 Bacteroidota bacterium
ACAAACCCAAAAAGTAGGGGATGATATCAATTCGGAATTTAAGGGTATCGTAAATTATGCAGTTATTGGTTTGATTCAATTAGCACTGGGCAACCCACAGGTAGAGGAATTACCAGTAGATCAAGTAGAAAAATTGTATTTACAATATGTAGATTTTGCACGTCAAACCATGTTTGATAAAAACCATGATTATGGTGAAGCTTGGAGAGATATGAGTCAAGAAAGTTTTGCTGATTTAATACTCATGAAGCTGATGCGCATCAAACAAATTTTAGGCAACGATGGTAAAACACTCATTAGTGAAGGTATTGACGCCAACTATGTAGACATTTTAAATTACTCTGTTTTTGCACTCATATTAATTTCCGAAGGCAAGCACTAAAACATCCAGTATGAAAAAATTAAACACACCCATTCGAATATTTGTAGGATTGTTGTTTATCTTTTCTGGACTTATTAAAGCCAATGATCCGCACGGACTAAGCTATAAAATGCAGGAGTTTTTTGAAGTATGGGGCTTTGATTTCCTAAACCCATTGAGTTTGTTTTTTTCGCTTGGCATGAATGTGCTAGAGGTATTTGCCGGCATTGCCATTATTGTAAACTGGCAAACCAAAAAAGTAACCTGGCTTTTATTTATACTCATTATATTTTTTACCTACCTAACAGGCTTTGCATTATTTTCTGGTAAAATTAAAACCTGTGGTTGTTTTGGTGATTGCTTACCTCTTACACCGGCCATGTCATTTACCAAAGACATTATATTAGGCATACTCATTATCATTTTATTAGCCACCAATACTGGCAAAGGCAACAAAAGTGTTTTTGGGAAAATAGTACTGTATTCGGTTACCCTTGGTACCGCTGTGTTTCAGTGGTATGCTTTAACATACTTACCGGTTGTAGATTGTTTACCCTATAAAAAGGGTAATGATATTGTAGAACAAATGAAAGTGCCTGCTGGCGCAGTTCCGGACAGCACTTCTATCGAATTTATATATACCAAAAACGGAAAGGAAGTACGTTTTGACCAGGCCAATTTCCCTACCAATTTTGACAGCACATATGTGTATGTTGATCGTAAAGACATTGTGGTTAAAAAAGGAAATGGTCTTGTAGCAAAAATTGTAGACTTTAGTTTAATGACTGCAGCTGGCGCAGATACTACTGCTGCCATTTTTGCAAATCAAAAACCATATGTCCTTGTATTTGCAAAAGAAATGAAAGGTGTGGAGGGTTGGAAAAATGAATTTGAAACGATTTATAAAAAATTACAGGCGCAAAATATTGATGTTATTTTAGTTACCCCAGAAGGTGATAGAGCAGCTACTGTTTTTGGAAATATTAATATTTTAATTTCTGATGCTACCGTTATCAAAACCGCTGCACGTGTAACGCCTACTTATTTTTTAATGAACAGGTCTCGCATTGTAGAAAAAGTAGCAGCACCCTGCATTGACAAGTTATTTTTAAACTTAAATAGCAAGTAATGATTCGGTTCATTACTAAAAAATTAGGCTATGGCTTACTCGTTTTAATGGGGGTAGTGGTAGTGGTGTTTTTTTTGTTTCAAGGCTTTGGTGATCCAGCCCGTTTGGTGCTTGGTCAAAGTGGCGACAGCACAACTATTAGCAATATCAAAAAAGAGTTAGCGCTTGACAAGCCCAAATCCAAACAATTTTTATTGTACTTAAATGACGTTTCACCTATTGGACTACATAGTGCATCTGACATTGAATCTAAAAAGTTAAAAGGCTATTTTTTTAATGTTGGAGACAAGCAACTTGGATTCAAAATACCGTATTTGCGCAGGTCGTATCAGAGTAAAAAGCAAGTCAGTGAAATACTTATGGAAGCCATACCAGGAACACTTTTGCTAGCTTTTGCTGCCATGTTTGTGGCTACCTTGTTTGGCATTTTATTAGGTATGTTAGCTGCCATTAAAAAAAATACCTGGATGGATAGTAGCGCTGTATTTAGTAGCGTACTTGGGATATCGGCACCGTCCTTTTTTATGGGAATAATTATTGCTTACTTTTTTGGATTTGTATTCACAAAATATACTGGCCTTCAAATGACGGGCAGTTTATTTAATATAGATCCGTATGCTGGTAAAACACTGGAATTAAAAAACCTACTCTTACCGGCACTTACACTTGGCTTAAGACCCTTGGCCATTATAACGCAACTGACTAGAAGCGCTATGCTAGATGTACTAGATCAAGATTATATAAGAACTGCAAAAGCAAAAGGCTTATCTAATACACGCATCTATTTTGTACATGCTTTACCCAATGCTTTAAACCCAGTTATTACTGCAGTAACTGGATGGTTTGCTGAACTATTAGCCGGTGCCTTTTTTGTAGAATATATTTTTGGCTGGAAGGGTATTGGAAAAGTAACCGTGGACGCCCTAGAAAAATTAGATTTTCCGGTGGTTATGGGGAGCGTACTTGTTACGGCCACCTTTTTTATGCTCGTAAATATTCTAGCAGATATCTTATACGTAGTAGTAGATCCTAGGGTAAAACTTACTGAATAATAACTTCGGAAATAATCTTTTCGCCAAAAGCCTCATTCACTCTTTCGATGATTTGATTTTTTTGATAAGACAATTCATTTTTTAGCGGGCCAACACTTGTCGTAATAAATAGCTTTTGATTGACAATTTGAATTTTATCTGTGTATTGCGCAATGGTTTTACCCATTAATTTTTCCCAAATTTCTTCGATCTGAATAGCGCGTACACCATTTTTTAAATGGCTACGTTGTAAAAATTTATGAAGGGCTTCGCCAATAGAATATTCAGACATATTACAAAGGTAAGAGTTCAATCATTTGGAAAGGTGTTTTAATTGCATGTAGCTGTTGTTCAAGCCTTTGAGGGTGTGTATCGGAGATAAAAACCTGACCATCAGAAGCGCTACATACCCATTGTAACAATTCGTACATTCGGCTTTCATCGAGCTTTTCAAACACATCATCGAGTAACAAAATAGGGGTGAAGCCATTTTTTGTTTTAAGCACTTCCCACTCTGCAAGTTTAAGAGCAAAAAGTAAGCTTTTACGCTGACCTTGTGAAGCTTCATTTTTAAATGCCGTTTTATCCATGGTAAAAACCAAATCGTCTCTATGAATGCCTTTTGTGGTGCGTTGTAAAATGCAATCTTTTTGAAAATTTTGTGCTAATAGTTCATGAAAAGGCATCGATTGTAAGGGGCTTTCATACACCAAATTAATATGATCGTCGGTGGCAGCAATACGCTTATATACTTTTGCAACTAGCGGGAAAAAAGTCGTTAAAAATTGGGTTCGCTTATCAAAAATATATTGACCATTGCTTACGAGTTGGTTGTTGAGCACTTCTAGTAATGTAGTGTCGATGGGCCCATGGTCGGCAGCTTTAAAAACACTATTGCGTTGTTGCAATACTTTGTTGTAAGCAATTAAATGCTGCAAGTAAAGAGCGTCAATTTGTGAAAGTAAAGTGTCTAGGTATTTTCTTCTTGCTTCACTTGGGCCAATCATAAGTTCAATATCATCGGGCGCAATCATTACTGTAGGATAACGGCCTATATGATCCGAAAACTTTTTGTAGGGCTCGTCATTTACGGCAAGTTCTTTTTTATTGTTTTCCCGAACAATACAAACCACTTTATGCGGCTTACCAGCAATATCATAATTCCCCTCTACGCGTAAACCCTCGGTACCCCTTAACACATTTTGTGCATCGGGGCGGGAGAAATAACTTTTGGTAAGACTTAAATAATAAATGCTATCTAACAAGTTCGTTTTACCTGTTCCATTTTTACCACAAATACCAACAATGCGCTCCGTAAAAACAAAATCTCGACGGGCGTAATTGCGAAACTGGGTAAGGGATAAATGGGTGAGTTGGAACATCTTGGCAAATTAAAGCACTAGTTTTCAAATTAACGGCACTTTGTTTGAGCTAAACCAATTAATTTTATAAAAAAAACGGTTGAAAACGATATTATCTGAAGCCCAGCTCGCATTAACTGTAAAAAGGCTGGCACATCAAATTTTAGAAAACAACCTTCAATTAACGGATACAGTGTTAATTGGACTGCAGCCACGTGGTATTTATTTAAGTGATCGCATCGTGCATGAGCTTATGCAATTATTGCCGCCAAGTCAAATCGAATACGGCAAATTAGATATCACTTTTTATAGAGATGACGTGCGTAAAAGCCTTCATTTAGCCAATGAAACCGATATTCCATTTAGTATCGAAAACAAAAAAGTAGTGCTAATTGACGACGTTTTATATACCGGCCGAACCATTAGAGCTGCCCTAGACGCTTTATTGGCTTTTGGAAGACCTTCTAAAGTGTCATTGTGTGTGTTAATTGATAGGAGGTTTAGTAGAGAATTACCCATTCAGCCTGATTATGCCGGAAAAGCCATTGACACCATCATTACCCAAAAGGTAAAAGTATGCTGGAAAGAGCGTGACCAGGTAGACGAAGTGGTTTTATTATAAGAGTTCATTTTACCATTCCATTTTTTTACTTTAGCTTTGTTTTTTAATGAAACTATCTACCAAACACTTACTTGGTATTAAAGATCTCAACCGAGACGATATTCAATTAATTCTTACTACTGCAGCTCAGTTCAAAGAAGTTTTACAAAGACCCGTAAAAAAAGTACCCTCACTACGAGACGTTACCATCGTAAATTTATTTTACGAGAACTCTACCCGTACTAGAATGTCTTTTGAACTTGCAGAACGTAGACTATCGGCAGACACCCTCAATTTTGCAGCCAGCAGTTCATCGGCAGCAAAAGGAGAAACGCTACTCGATACGGTTAATAACATTTTAAGCATGAAAGTGGATTTGGTGGTGATGAGGCATAGTGCTTCTGGCGCCCCGCACTTTTTAGCGCAACATATCCCTGCAGCCATTGTAAATGCGGGTGATGGTATCAATGAGCATCCAACCCAGGCCTTACTGGACGCTTTTTCGATGCAAGAAAAGTTTGGTAAGCTAGAGGGGCTTAAAGTAACCATCGTAGGTGATATCATGCATAGCCGTGTGGCCATGAGTAACATGTATTTACTACAAAAAATGGGGGCCGAAGTAACCATCGCTGGCCCACCAACCCTGATTCCAAAATATATCCAAGAAGCGTTTAACGTACGCGTCGAATATAACTTACAAAAAGCCCTTGCTTGGTGCGATGTAGCCAATGTGCTCCGCATTCAGTTAGAGCGTCAAAATCAACCCTTATTTTCATCACTACGTGAGTACAATTTAGCATACGGGATTAGCCGTTCCATGCTAGAAAGTATCAACAAAGAAATTGTGATCATGCATCCTGGCCCCATTAATAGAGGGGTAGAACTTGATAGCGATGTAGCCGACGGGCCACATTCCATTATTTTAGACCAGGTAGAAAATGGGGTTGCCGTAAGAATGGCGGTCTTATATTTACTTGCCAATAGAGACCAATAAGCCTTAAATTTACATCATGCGTATTTGCCTATTCCCTGGAACTTTTGACCCTGTTACCCTTGGTCACATCGATATTATTAACCGTGCACTACCTCTATTTGACAAAATTTATGTAGGTATTGGTATCAATAGTTCTAAGTCTCCTATGTTTAGTCCGGAGCAAAGAATGGAATGGTTTAATGAAATATATAAAGACGAGCCAAAAGTCGAAAGTGTTGGTTATGAAGGTCTTACAGTGAATTATTGCAATTTAATTGGAGCTAAATTTATTTTAAGAGGCATTAGGTACGTGAGCGATTTTGAATATGAAAAAACCATCGCCGACGCTAACCGTACCCTCGACAAACACATCGAAACTATCTTTTTAACGGGGGAGCCTAAATACACTTCCGTGGCTTCTACCATTGTTAGAGACATCCTAAAAAACGGGGGTGATGCGTCGCCATTTTTACCTGACGCCGTTATCAAATCATTAAAGCGTTAATTTCTGTATCTAGGCAATTAAATCGTCCAAATTAGCTGTACTTTTGTGTTTTAATTACAATTAAAACATTCCAATATGTACCCAGCAGAGATAGTCCTTCCGATGAAGGCAGAATTAACAGACGCAGGTTTTGACGAAATGGTTACAGCGGCTGAAGTTTCAGAAACACTTAGTAAAGAAGGAACCACACTTGTGGTGATTAACTCGGTATGTGGTTGTGCAGCAGGCACTTGCAGACCAGGTGTATTAATGGCTGTTCAAAATGCTACCAACCGCCCTGATCGTTTAACCACCAGTTTTGCGGGTTTTGATATTGAGGCCGTTAACGAAGTACGTAAACTTTCGTTGCCTTACCCTCCATCATCACCAGCCATCGCTTTATTTAAAGATGGCGTACTTGTAAACATGGTTGAAAGACATCAAATTGAAGGTCGCCCGGCGCAAGTAATTGCCCAGCATTTGATCTCAATTTTTGATGAACATTGCAATTAAATTATCTTATTTTTGTTTAGATGCGTTAGTAAGTAAGGGCTCCACGTAAGTGGAGCCTTCACTTTTAAGAACTAGCACGTAATGAGCCTATGTATCCAAATTTATATTACGCAGTCCAAGACCTTTTTGGTATCGAAATAACGGGTCTTAAACTCATCAATTCGTTTGGCTTTTTTGTAGCCATTGCATTTATATCGGCAGCAGCAATTTTAACTGCCGAATTAAAAAGAAAAGAACAGGAAGGTCTCCTAATCCATCAGGAAGAAAAAATGATGGTAGGTGCACCAGCATCCCTACAGGAACTGCTCACCAATTTTTTACTGGGCTTTATTTTTGGATATAAAATTATTGGAGCTTTTGTAGTACCAGCAGCCCTTAATGATCCACAATCTTTTATACTCTCTACAAATGGAAGCGCACCCGTTGGAGTTTTAATTGGTTTACTTTTTTTATTTTTAAAGTGGTACGAAAAAAACAAAGTAAAACTTCCAAAGCCCGAAGAAAAAACATTTAGAATTTGGCCGCACGACAGGGTAGGTGACATTGTTTTATATGCCGCTTTGTTTGGATTTTTAGGCGCTAAAATTTTTCATAACCTCGAAAACTGGGGTGAGTTTGTAAAAGACCCTATTGGCAATTTAATTGCATTTAGTGGCCTTACATTTTACGGAGGTCTTATATGTGCAACCATTGCTATCATTATGTTTGCGCGCAAACACAATATTGGTGTAGTGCATTTAGCAGACGCCATGGCTACCACTATGATGTTTGCATATGCCATTGGTCGTATCGGTTGTCAAGTTAGTGGCGACGGCGACTGGGGTATTGTAAACAACAACCCAAAACCTTTTGCATGGATGCCAGACGGGTTATGGTCTTCGGTGTATGCACACAACGTAATTGGTGAAGGTGTTCCTATCAAAGATTGTGTTGGCCCTTACTGCAGCCAGTTACCAATGCCGGTATACCCAACCGCTTTATACGAAGTGATTGCTTGCCTACTTTTATTTGGGGTTTTATGGTTTTTGAGAAAAAGAATAAAAGTAGCGGGCAGGTTAGCAGCGGTGTATCTTATGTTAAACGGGATCGAGCGTTTTTCTATCGAACAAATTAGAGTGAACACAAAATATGTAGACCTTCCTTTTCAACCCACACAAGCCGAAATTATAGCCCTTGTATTATTTATAGGAGGTGTATTTTTGTGGTGGAAAGCTGGAAAATGGAACCTCAATAAACAATCAAAATAATACGATATGCCATCATTTGACGTAGCTAGTAAGGTAGACTTACAAACCTTGGATAATGCCATTAACACGGTGAAAAAAGAAATCGCTGGTCGCTTTGACTTCAGAGATACCCCGGTTTCGATAGAACTCAATAAAAAGGACTATGTGGTTTCTTTGGAAGTTGATTCTGATATGAAAATGAAGCAGTTGATCGACGTTTTAATTGGCAGAGCCATAAAACAAGGCATTGACGGTAATGCTTTTGACTTTTCTAAAGATGCTTACCCAAGTGGCAAAGTGGTTAAAAAGGAAGTACCCGTAACCAATGGCCTCAAGCAAGAAGACGCCAAAAAGATGGTGAAAGCCATCAAAGACAGCGGCTTAAAGGTTCAAGCAGCCATTATGGACGACATTATTAGGGTTACAGCCAAAAAAATCGATGATTTACAGGAAGTTATAGCGCTTTTAAATGCAGGGAACTTTGGTATCCCGCTGCAGTACACCAACATGAAAAGCTAATAAAATTTGGCATTTTAGCTATTCTAGCCTAATTTTGCATCTCATTTAAAATAAGTGTACGGCCAAATCCGTACCACCTAAAACCCATAATTATGAAACAAGGTATCCATCCAGAAAATTATCGTTTCGTTGTTTTCAAAGACATGTCTAACGGTACAACCTTTTTAAGCAAGTCTACAGCTGCTTCTAAAGAAACAATCACATTTGATGATGGCAATGAATATCCAGTTATCAAATTGGAGATTTCAAACACATCTCACCCTTTCTACACTGGTAAAAACATGCTTGTTGATACTGCTGGTAGAATTGACAAATTCAAAAAGCGTTACGAAAAGAAGAAGTAATTCTTCTCTACATAAGTTTTTAAAAGCTGCTAGTTTATCTAGCGGCTTTTCTTTTTTACAACCCTTACCTTTGCCTTAATTCTAAACCTATGAAACTAGATATCTTAGCTTTTGGCGTTCACCCAGATGATGTTGAACTAGGCTGTGCAGGCACCATTATGGCTGCCATTGACCAGGGTAAAAAAGTGGGCATCGTAGATTTAACAAGAGGGGAATTAGGCACCAGAGGAACGCCCACAACTAGAACACAAGAAGCGGCAGCAGCTGCTAAAATTATGGGTGTTGATGTTAGAGAAAACCTAGACATGGCAGATGGCTTTTTTGTAAACGATGAAGCGCATCAAAGAAAAATTATTGCACTTATTAGAAAATACCAGCCTGATGTTATTTTAGCCAATGCACCAGAAGATCGTCATCCAGATCATGGACGTAGTGCTAAACTGGTTTCTGATGCAGCTTTTTTAAGTGGACTTAGAAAAGTAGAAACCATTTACGAAGGAATTACACAAAATGCTTGGAGACCTGCCTACACTTTTCACTATATACAAGACCGTTTTATTCAACCTTCATTTGTCATTGATATCACGGCCTACATGGAAAGAAAAATGGAAGCGGTACTTGCCTATGGCACACAATTTACAAATGCTGATACCTCAGAACCACAAACCTACATTTCATCGCCACAGTTTTTAGAAACCGTAAAAGCAAGAGCACTCATGCTTGGCAAAAGAATTGGCGTAGGATATGCAGAAGGATATATCACAGAAAAAATCATTGGCTTCTCAAATTTTGATGCCATTATTAAACATACAACTTAACGATCTTTTAAATTTTTATTATGTCAAAAGTAAAAGTGGGATTGGTTCAAATGTCTTGCAGTGCAAGCAAAGAAGAAAACTTGCAAAAAGCAATTGCGGGCATTAAAGATGCTGCTGCAAAAGGTGCACAAATTGTTTGTCTACAAGAATTGTTTACATCACTCTATTTTTGTGATGTAGAAGACTATGAAAATTTTAAGTTAGCAGAAAAAATTCCGGGTGCTACCACCGAAACCTTAGGACAAGTAGCTGCATCATTAAACGTTGTTGTGATTGCTTCTTTATTTGAAAAAAGAACCCAAGGTATTTACCACAACACAACCGCAGTTATTGACGCCGACGGATCATACTTAGGCATGTACCGTAAAATGCATATCCCTGACGATCCAGCGTACTACGAAAAATTTTATTTCACACCAGGTGATTTAGGATACAAAACTTTTGACACCAAATTTGCAAAAATTGGCGTACTCATTTGTTGGGATCAGTGGTATCCAGAAGCAGCCAGACTTACAGCTTTACAAGGTGCCGAAATATTATTTTATCCAACAGCCATTGGTTGGGCAACATCGCAAGATGAGGCCACAAATACGGAGCAGTACAATGCTTGGCAAACCATTCAGCGCAGTCATGCAGTTGCCAACGGCGTGCACGTCGTAAGCGTTAACAGGGTTGGCTTTGAGCAAAATGGCGCCATGAAATTTTGGGGCGGTTCATTTGTGAGCAATCCATTTGGCACTTTATTATACAAAGGTTCACATGACAATGAGGAAACAGAAGTAGTTGAAATTGATACGGATGCCACAGATCGTTACCGCACACACTGGCCGTTTATGAGAGACAGACGTATTGACTCTTATGAAAATATCACCAAACGTTTTATTGACTAGAAATTTATTGTTTTGAATACTCCCAAATCATTAGGTTATTATTTTCCAGCAGAGTTTGAAATGCATGAAGCCACTTGGTTAAGTTGGCCGCATAAAGAAGCTAGCTGGCCTGGGAAAATTGATGCGATATACCCAAACTATAGTTTGTTTGTAAAATACTTAGCCCAATCAGAAAAAGTGCGCATCAATGTGGTAGATGCTGCCATGCAAGAAAGTGCAACTGCACATCTTGTAAAAGCAGGTGTACAAATGGATCAAGTACAATTTTTTTTACATCCTACCAATGACGCTTGGTGTCGTGATCATGGCCCTGCATTTTTAATTAACCCTGCTGCCAAACAAAAAAAAGTAATTGTAGATTGGAATTACAATGCATGGGGCAATAAATATCCGCCTTACGATTTAGATGATGTGATACCAACTTTAATTGGCAAGCATTTTGATATACCGGTTTACCATCCTGGTATTGTTATGGAAGGAGGTTCTGTAGAATTTAATGGTACTGGCACTATTTTAACGAGTACGAGTTGCCTGTTAAATCCTAACAGAAATAAACATTTAAATAGAGATCAAATTGAAAACTATTTATTTGATTTCTATGGCGCCAATCAAGTGTTGTGGGTAGAAGAAGGTATTGTTGGCGATGACACAGATGGTCATATAGATGATACCATCAGATTTGTAAACGAGGACACGGTATTAACGGTTGTTGAATCAAATACACAAGACGAAAACTATACCATCCTTCAAGATAATTTAACACAGCTTAAAAAAATGCGTTTGTCAAATGGTAAACAATTAAACATTGTTGAACTTCCTATGCCAGATGCTGTAATTTTTGAAGACCAACGTTTACCAGCTTCTTACGCTAATTTTTATATTGCAAATAAATATGTAATTGTGCCAACTTTTAGATCTGCTATGGATGATAAGGCACTTTCTATAATTTCAGAAGCGTATAAGAATAGGGAAGTGGTTGGTATAGATTCTACCGATATAATTTGGGGTTTAGGCAGTTTTCATTGCTTGTCTCAACAAGAACCCTTAGTTTAATACTCTAATTTGTTTCCATGAAAAAATCAATCTACATAAGCCTCATAGGGCTTTTAATGTTGCCTATTATTTTTACTGCTTGCTTTAGAAACCCTTATCAAGCAACCAATAAAATGCATAACCATCAGATTGATTCACTTACTGATATTGCTGAACTTCCTAACAATGGTGGCATTTTTTCTGACTCTGTTAAACAAGCGCCTTACTGGGTTGGTACCACCAATTTTGGATTACGCAAACCAAATTTTGTAATCATACATCACACGGCTCAAAATGCTTGCGAAGAAACTTTAAAAACTTTTATTACACCACGCACCGCCGTAAGTGCACACTATGTTATTTGTAAAGATGGCACTATCCATCAAATGCTCAATGATTATATGCGTGCCCAACATGCTGGTATTAGCAAGTGGGGAAATTTAATTGACATCAATTCTTCTTCGATAGGTATTGAACTTGACAACAACGGATTTGAACCATTTGATAGTTTACAAATCAATAGTTTACTAGTACTGCTTAATAGACTCAAACAAAAATATACCATTCCTACCGCTAATTTTATTGGACATGGTGACATTGCACCAACCAGAAAAAATGATCCAAATTTCAGATTCCCTTGGAATACTTTATCAAAAGCTGGCTTTGGTTTGTGGTATGACGACAATTTACCTCCAGCACCTGCTAATTTTAATCCTTACATCGCCCTTCGTATTATTGGGTACGATTTAAAAGATACCACTGCAGCGGTTAGATCATTCAAAAGACATTTTTTACAGGACACCACTAAACGACTAAACGCAGTAGACACCCTGGTACTATCAAATTTACAGCGTAAATATTTCTAAAAAATATAGCCTAAAATTATAAATCCTAACAATTGTTAGCTTATTTTTGCAAAACAATTATAGCTCATATGGATTTTAATTTAACCGAAGAGCAGCTAATGATACAGGCTGCAGCACGTGATTTTGCAAAAAATAGTTGTTTACCCGGTGTAATAGAAAGGGACGAAAAACAATCATTTCCTAAAGAACAAATCATGCAATTAGCAGAACTAGGCTTTATGGGTATGATGGTAAGCCCTAACTATGGAGGTGCTGGCATGGATACGATTAGCTATGTACTTGCGATGGAGGAAATTAGTAAAATTGATGCCAGTGTTAGCGTTTGTATGAGTGTCAACAACAGCCTAGTTTGTTGGGGTTTAGAGGCTTTCGGTTCCGAAGCACAAAAACAAAAATATTTAACGCCTCTTGCAAAAGGCATCAAAGACAATGACCTTTATATTGGCGCGTTTTTATTAAGTGAACCTGAAGCAGGTAGTGATGCCACTAGTCAGCAAACCACTGCCGAAGATAAAGGAGATTACTATTTATTAAATGGCACTAAAAACTGGATCACCAATGGTTCTAGTGCCTCTGTATATTTAGTGATTGCGCAAACCGACCCGGCCAAAGGCAGCAGAGGCATCAATGCTTTTATCGTAGAAAAAAATAGCCCTGGTGTAACCGTTGGTGCAAAAGAAAATAAATTAGGTATTAGAGGTAGTGACACACACTCTATCATGTTTAATGATGTTAAAGTACCTAAAGAAAATAGAATTGGTGAAGATGGATTTGGTTTTAAGTTTGCCATGAAAACCCTTGCTGGTGGACGTATTGGTATTGCCGCACAAGCACTAGGTATTGCAAGTGGCGCTTATGAATTAGCACTAGCTTATAGTAAACAAAGAAAAGCTTTTGGTAAAGAAATCATGCACCACCAAGCCATCCAGTTTAAACTTGCCGACATGGCAACAAAAGTTGAAGCAGCCAGACTACTTTGTTTTAAAGCAGCCGCAGACAAAGATGAACATAAAGATTATGGATTTTCATCTTCAATGGCAAAGGTTTATGCAAGTGAAGCAGCTATGTGGATTGCTACAGAAGCTGTGCAAGTGCACGGGGGATATGGTTTTGTAAAAGAATACCATGTAGAAAGACTCATGCGTGATGCAAAAATCACACAAATTTATGAGGGCACTTCGGAGGTTCAAAGAATTGTTATTAGCAGACACATTTTGTCTAACTAATTACTTTTTAAGCTTCCATCTCTAATACTTTTTCAAAAACTGTTTCATACTCAGTATTGAGTGTAGACAGTTTTTGTTGCACCGCTTTATATTCAGACTCAAGTGCTGCAAATTTTGCAGGATTGGTGTAGGTATCTGGGTTACCAAGTTCCTGCTCGATATTTTCTTTTTGAACCTTGGTATTATTGATATCCAATTCTAAAGTTTGTAACCTCTTTTTTTGCTTTTGTAATTCCTTTTGAAATTCTTTATCGATAGCAGTATTTGGCGCTGGCGCTTTTGTTTCAGGAGCAGTAACTTTTGGCGCTGGCACTGGGGTAGGAGTAGAGGCAGAAGCTAAAATATTAGCTCCTTTATTTTCTTTTTGCTTCGCAGCCATGCGTTCATTCCATTCTACCCACTCTGCATAAGTACCTTTAAACTCCTTAATTTGATGGTCTACAATTTCCCAAATTTTATTGGCTGTTTGAGAAATAAAATATCGGTCGTGACTAATTAAAATATAACTGCCTTCGTATTTGTTAAGTGCACCAGCAAGTAACTCCACAGAGTGCATGTCAAGGTGGTTGGTAGGTTCATCTAGTAATAAAAAGTTGGCTTTACTTACCATTGTTTTGGCAAGTGCCACCCTTGCTTTTTCACCACCACTAAGTACACGTATTTTTTTATCTACATCATCGCCACTAAATAAAAACGCTCCTAATATACTACGAAGTTCAACGTCTGTTTTTTTACTACCGCACTGTTGCATTTCCTCTAGTATCGTATTGGTAAGTGTAAGTGCTTCTAGTTGGTGTTGAGCATAAAAACTTTCTTCTACATTGTGCCCCCAAACCCTTTCACCACTGTGCTGTTCGGTACCACCTACAATACGTAAAATAGTAGATTTACCTTTACCGTTGGCACCAATGAGCGCAATTTTATCACCCCGTTCTATTTCGGCGGTTGTATTTTTTACAATCGTTAAATCACCAAATTGTTTGGTTATATTTTTTAAATCAACAAGCACTTTACCTGGCACTTTATCAAGCTGAAAATTAATACGCAAATCAGGGCGCTCTAATTGAACATCGTCGATTTTGTCAATTTTATCTAGTCGTTTTTGAATACTCTGAGCCTGTGCCGCTTTACTAGCCTTAGCTTTAAAGCGTTCAATAAATCTTTCCTGCTGACGAATATAATCTTGCTGATTTTCAAAAGCCTTTTGTTGCATTTCTATACGCAACGCTTTTTCTGTTTCATAATAATTATAATCACCACTATAAATATGTAAAGACTGTTGGTATACTTCTACAATTTTGTTTACCATTCGGTTTAAGAAAAACTTATCGTGGCTCACAATTACAACACTACCTTGGTAATGCAATAAATATTTTTCTAACCACTCAATAGAAGGTAAGTCTAAGTGGTTGGTAGGCTCATCCAATAAAAGCACATCGGGTTGTTGCAAAATCATTTTAGCTAGAAGCACACGCATGCGCCAACCTCCACTAAATTCTTTGTAAGGTCTTTTTAAATCTTGATTGCTAAAACCAAGTCCATGTAAAACTTCTTCTGCCTTATGCTGAATATTATAACCATCTAATACATCGAGTTCATGCAGCGCATCGGTGTATTTGATAAGCAGGTCGTTATTTTCTGAATCTTTTTCGAGTGCGATACCAAGTGCTTCAATTTCTTTTTCGAGCGCTCTAACGCGTTCAAAAGCGCCAAGTGCAACTTCGGTAATGGTTTCACTGGTATCAAAACTTAATAAATCTTGGTGTAAATAGCCAATGGTTGTATCCCTACTTTTTTCTACCGTTCCTTTGGATGGGGAGTATTCACCTACCAATACTTTAAGTAGGGTAGACTTACCAGTTCCATTGTATCCAATTAATCCAATACGATCTCCAGGTTGAATATGCCATGTAGCGTCTTCTACAATAACCCTTGCACCAAATTCAAACGTTACATTTTGTAAACCAATAAGCATATCTAGATTGTATTTGTGGCCGCAAAGGTAACCCCAAAATATATAAGATAAATAGACTAATTGGGTTTGTAATCAATAATAATTTTGGCGTTCTTTTTTTCGTCGGAAGTCAAAAATATTTCCTGCCTTTTTTTGCCAATGGTTACCACCATAATAGCAGTATTAGGGGGTATTTCACCCAAATTTTCGGCAACTAAAATAAGTTCGTGGCTAACTGGCTCAGAACCACAATTAAAGGAATAGGTGAGTGGCTGATAATTAAGTTTACCTTTTTTGATGACTTGCTCATTGTTATGATACAAACTAATGGTATCATTATCAATGGTTCCATTGTCAAAAAGCTCCACTTTAATATTAGGTTCCGAGGTAATAATCCGCTTGATTAAAAAGTTTTCTCTTTGAACAAGAACCTTGGGCGCAACTGATGTAACAACAGACTTTTTTACATCCGGCACTGAAGTTTTAGCATTGATGGATGGCTTTTCAGAATCCGTGTCTTTGTTGCGGTTTGCAATATCAGTATCAGCATTGGAAGGCTTTAAAATGGGCTTAGCATTAATAATGGGAGCAGATGGTTTAGGATGTGCTAAAAAATCCTCGAGTTCAAAATCACTTTTCAAAACACGCTCTAGGTATACCTTTCCGCTGCCACAATCTTTTTTATTTTTTGCATTGGTAGAAATAAATGTGCCTTGCAACACTTCTAATTTTCCAATTTTTACATAATCTAAATAGCAGGTCATTAGGCAAGGTTCACTATTGTCGCCAATTTTTAACTCTAATAATTTGAGCTCTTTTAGTAGTAAATTTTTACTACTAACGGTATAAATCCCCTGCATACTTGATTTACCGTAAAATACGGTAGACTTGTAAGAATAGGTAACGCCTTTAATACTATTGTCAGATTGCTGGTCTATTTGCACTTCGTACTTGTACATTTCCTCCCCAATATCATCTCTAAAAATGCCGTTGGCAGCGCTAAAATAGCCACGCCATATGCCCGTTAGTTTTTGAGCCTGTAGGCTGGTACTTAAAAGCAGTAAAGAAAATAGGGTAAAAATCAATCTCATTGGCGCAAATGTAAGCTCTTACAAAAGTATTAAAATCTAAAGAAGCGTTAAAACGGAAAACTCACCGCTTTCCTTTATTTTTGCAGGAGTAACCCATTAGGGGTTAGACAGTTAAGTTATACCTATGATAAATATACAATTTCCAGATGGGGCCGTTAGGCAATATGAAGCAGGCATTTCTGCCGAAGGGATCGCAAAATCTATTAGCGAAGGACTCGCCAGAAAAGTGTTGGCTGCTTCTGTTAATGGTGAAGTGTGGGACATTTCAAGACCCATCACTTCAGATGCTACTTTACAATTATTAACCTGGGATGATGATGCTGGAAAAAATACTTTTTGGCACTCATCTGCACACTTGATGGCAGAAGCTGTAGAAGCCTTATACCCTGGTGTAAAATTTTGGGTTGGACCAGCACTTGATAAAGGATTTTATTACGATATAGATTTAGGCGATCGTCATTTAACAGAAGATGATTTAATTGCGATTGAAAGAAAAATGAATGAGCTTGCAAAACAGGCTAATACATTTACAAGAAAAGAAATTTCTAAAGCAGATGCCATTGCCTATTTTACAGAGCGCAATGATCCATACAAATTAGATTTGTTAGAAGGCTTACAAGATGGCAATATCACACTCTACTCACAAGGTAATTTTACCGACTTATGTAGAGGGCCACACATTCCAAACACAGGCGCTATTAAAGCCATCAAACTCACCAATATTGCAGGCGCCTATTGGAAAGGTAACGAAAAAAATAAAATGCTAACACGCTTGTATGGCGTGACTTTCCCGAATCAAAAGGAATTAGATGCATATTTATTAATGCTCGAAGAAGCTAAAAAAAGAGACCACCGAAAACTAGGTAAAGAGCTAGGCATTTTTACCATGGATGATGATGTTGGTCAGGGCCTTCCTTTATGGCTACCCAATGGTACCATCATTATTGAAGAATTAGAAAAATTAGCCAAAGAAACAGAAGAAGTTGCAGGCTATAAGCGCGTGGTAACACCACATATTGCTAAAGAAAGTATGTACCTCACCAGTGGTCACTTACCATATTATGCAGATAGTATGTTTCCGCCAATGGAACTTGATGGTACCAAGTATTATTTAAAAGCAATGAACTGTCCGCATCACCATAAAATTTTTGATGCAGAACCAAAAAGTTACAAAGACTTACCTTACCGTATTGCAGAATATGGAACCTGTTATAGGTATGAACAAAGTGGTGAGTTATTTGGACTGATGCGTGTACGTTGCTTACATATGAATGATGCGCATATTTATTGTAACAAAGAACAATTTGCCGCAGAATTTAGAGCTGTAAATGATATGTATACCAAGTACTTTAAAATATTTGGTATTGATAAATACGTGATGCGTTTAAGTTTACATGAGCCTTCTAAATTGGGTGCGAAATATGTAAATGAGCCAGCTTTATGGAAAGAAACGGAAGCGATGGTGCGCCAGGTACTCATCGAATCTGAAATCCCTTATATCGAAGTTCCGGACGAAGCAGCCTTTTATGGCCCTAAAATTGACGTTCAAATTTGGAGCGCCATAGGTAGAGAATTTACCCTTGCTACCAACCAAGTAGACTTTAATTCAGGTAATAAATTCAAACTTAGCTACAACAACCAAAACAATCAGCCCGAGGTTCCACTTATTATACACCGTGCGCCACTAGGCACCCACGAACGTTTTATTGGATTCTTATTAGAACACTATGCGGGTAAATTCCCAGTTTGGTTGGCACCTTTACAGGTTAAAATCTTACCTATTTCCGACAAATTTATGGACTATGCCGAAGGGGTTAAAAAACAGCTAAAAGCAGCAGGCGTAAGGGTTGAGATAGATGATAGATCTGAAAAAATTGGTAAAAAAATTAGAGATACCGAGCTTCAACGCGTTCCTTATATGCTTGTGGTGGGAGAGAAAGAAACACTAGAAAACAAGCTTTCGGTGCGTAGACAAGGCAAGGGAGATTTAGGTATGCAAGACACGCAGGTATTTATCGATGCAATTATTCAGGAAATTCATGAACGTAAATCCGGCGAATAGCCTAAATAGCTTTATCTTTATCCTTCAAAATATTACTAACAAAACAAGTTTTAATGGCATTACCACCAAGAGGCGGCGGAAGATTTAACCCAAGGTTCCAAAGACAACAAGAACCAGAACACCGAATTAACGACAGAATTAGAGTACCTCAGGTACGTTTAGTAGGCGATAACGTTGAAGTAGGCGTGTATTCTACACAAGAAGCGCTTAAAATTGCTCAAGAACAAGAATTAGACCTAGTTGAAATCTCCCCAACAGCTGATCCTCCGGTTTGTAAGGTAATAGATTATAAAAAATTCCTATACGAAAAAAAGCGCAAAGAGAAGGAAATGAAAGCCAACTCCAAGCAGTCTGAAATCAAGGAAATTAGATTTACGCCAAGTACCGACGACCATGACTTTGACTTTAAGGCAAAACACGCCGAAAAGTTCCTAAAAGATGGTAATAAGGTTAAAGCTTACGTTCAATTTAAGGGTAGAGCTATCATGTTCCAGGACAGAGGCCAATTATTACTCCTTAAGTTTGCTGAGCGTTTAGCAGAAGCTGGTACCCTAGAAAGTATGCCTAAACTAGAAGGTAAGCGTATGTTTGCCATTTTTACCCCTAAAACAGGTAAAAAGAAATAGTTGCTCAAATAGGAGATTATCCATAATTTTGCATCCCAATTTCCCAAATGGCTCAACAAGTGTCTCGCCTGTGCAAGACCGCCAGTAGGGTGTAATCTTTAACTAGATTATTAACATGCCAAAGGTAAAAACAAACTCAAGCGCAAAAAAGCGTTTCAAAGTCACTGGTAGTGGTGAAGTTACTTTCCAAAAGCCGTTTAAAAGGCACATTTTAACCAAAAAATCAAAAAAACGTAAAAGAGCGCTAAACAAAAAAGGTTTAGTTGATTCTACAAACAAAGACTTCGTTCTTCGTTTATTACGTCTAAAAGGTTAATTCGGTTATCATTTTAGAAGTACCATTCACAAACAACATTATCAAACAGCAATTACCCACTAGGTAGGCGCTTTCAAACAAATTAATATGCCACGTTCAAAAAATGCAGTAGCATCTAGAGCTAGGAGAAAAAGAATTCTTAAGCAAGCAAAAGGGTTCTACGGTAAACGTAAAAACGTTTACACGGTAGCCAAAAATATCGTTGAAAAAGGTTTAACCTATTCTTATGTAGGTCGTAAACTTAAAAAGCGTGAATATCGTCAATTATGGATTGCACGTATCAACGCAGCGGTTAGACAAGAAGGACTTACCTACAGCCAATTTATCAATAAATTAAGCACGAAGGGTATCGAACTTAACCGTAAAGTATTAGCAGACCTTGCTATGAACGAGCCAGCTAGCTTCAAGGCTTTAGTTGACCAAGTTAAATAAGGTATCATACTGTAAAAAATAATATAAAAAACCGAGTAGTATATATACTGTTCGGTTTTTTTATTCGTTAATAGATCTATTATTTCAAGTTTGTCGTTCACCCATTTTAAAGCAACCGCGTAAATGAACAATACTTATACCTCGCTCGTAAACCAAACATTCCACTTCCCTCAACCAGGTTTTGAAGTAAATGATAATGGTTACTTACAATTCAATGATCTTGATTTAAAAAAGATTATTGAAAAGCATGGTACCCCTTTAAAGTTAACATACCTGCCAAAAATTGGTATGCAAATTAACAAGGCTAAGGAAATGTTTAAGGCTGCTTTTAAAAAGCATAAATACGAAGGTGAATATTTTTATTGCTATTGCACCAAAAGCTCTCATTTTTCATTTGTAGTAGAAGAAGCACTAAAGCATAATATTCATTTAGAAACTTCTTACGCGTACGATATTGAAATTATCAATAGACTCTATCAACGTAGAAAAATAAATAAAGACACTTACATTATTTGTAACGGATACAAGCAAAAGTCTTACACATCACGCATTACCAAACTCATCAACACTGGGTTTAAAAATGTAATTCCTATCCTAGACAACAAAGAGGAATTAATGGCTTATAAGCGTGGCGCTAAACAACCTTTCAGATTAGGTATTAGAGTTGCTGCAGAAGAAGAACCTAATTTTCCTTTTTACACTTCAAGACTTGGTATACGTGCAAAAGATATTTTAGAATTTTATGTAGATGAGATTGAAGGAAACGAAGATAAGTTTCAATTAAAAATGCTTCATATCTTTTTAAACAAAGGCATTAAAGATGATATTTATTACTGGTCAGAATTAAATAAAATCATCAACCTGTATTGTCAATTAAAAAAGATTTGTCCGGAGTTAGACTCCATTAATATTGGTGGTGGTTTCCCTATCAAACACTCGCTTGGATTTGAATATGACTATCAGTTCATGATCAATGAAATTGTGAGCAATATTAAAAAAGCTTGTAAAAAAGCCAAAGTACCCATGCCAAATATCTACACCGAATTTGGTAGCTACACCGTAGGTGAGAGCATGGCACATATTTACAGTGTATTAGCTGAAAAAAATCAAAACGATAGAGAGTGCTGGTATATGATTGACTCTTCTTTTATTACAACACTTCCAGACACTTGGGGTATTGGAGAAAAGTTTTTGATGCTTCCTGTAAATAAATGGGATAACGAATACCACCGCGTTGTACTAGGCGGTATCACCTGCGATAGTCATGATTATTACGACTCCGAAGAACATATCAACGAAGTGTTTTTGCCAAAACTAAAAACCCAAGACCCTAAAGACCAAGAATCCAATAAAGAACCGTTGTATGTAGGATTTTTTCATACCGGTGCTTATCAAGATCAAATTAGTGGTTATGGTGGAATCAAGCACTGCTTAATTCCTTCTCCTAAACACGTCATTGTAGAAAGAGATAAAAGCGGCAAACTCATTGAATGGGTGTACGCTAAAGAGCAAACCGCTCAATCGATGCTTAAGATTTTGGGATACCTCCGTTAAACGCATCAAAAACGCTGCGAATAGTAGGGTAGGTTTGAACTAAGAATTGGGGCAACTGTTGTACAGGAACCCATTCTATTTTTTCAATATCTTCCTCTGTTTGAGGTATTAGTGTTTCTGGAACCAATGAAGATGCTTTCATGGCATACCAATGGGTTTCCTTTTTTACATTTTGTTGAGTCCACTTATCAAAATAAGTATGTGTAGTCATACAAATAAATGGCCCAAGTGTAATTGTTTGTAATCCTGTTTCTTCCCTAACTTCCCTTACGGCACATTCAGGTATCAATTCACCAGCATCCAATTTTCCTTTGGGTAAATCCCAAAAGCCACGTCTAAATATGAGTAAAACGGCACCGTCATTGTTTTGAACAAGTCCTCCAGCAGCTGTGATAATTGGTAGTTCCATTGTGCATCAAATGTCTACTATTTTTTGAATTGTTAGTACAATTTATAGTAAAATAGCCCCTAATTTTGCCCCATGACAAACGAAATAGCCGTTGCAGAAAAGTTACTACAAGTAGCAGCCGTAAAATTAAGTCCAAACGAACCATTTACTTGGGCCAGTGGATGGAAGAGTCCTATCTATTGTGATAATAGAAAAGTGCTTTCCTTTCCGTATGTAAGAGACTTTATTAAAAGTGAAATGTGCAATGTCATCTTCGAAAAATTTGGAGAAGCAGCAACATTAGCAGGGGTTGCAACGGCGGGTATTCCATGGGGTGCCATGGCAGCGGATCAATTAAAACTGCCTTATATCTATGTTAGACCAAAACCAAAAGAACATGGTTTAGGCAACCAAATTGAAGGAGCTTTTACACCAGGACAAAAAGTACTGGTTATAGAAGATTTAATATCTACCGGAAAAAGTTCTTTACAAGTTGTAGAGGTATTAAGAGCAGCAGGGGCTGAAGTAGTAGGCATGGTTGCCATTTTTACATATGATTTTGCACAAGCATCAGAAGCGTTTGCAACAGCGAATGTTCCTTTTGTGTGCTTAACCAATTACCCTTCTTTGATTTCACTTGCTGTAGAAAAAGGGTATGTAACAAAAGAGCAAGAAAATATTTTATTAGAATGGAGAAATAGTCCATCCACTTGGACAGGCAAATAATACCATGAAAAAAATTATTACTGCCATACTATTTTTAATCATCGCCCATGCAGCATCTGCTCAATCTGCAAAAGCTGAATGGGTTATACTAAAATCCAACAACTTAAAATGTTGGGAATGCAAAGATGTATTGGACAAATATTTAACCAAGGAAAAAGAAAATACAGAAGGGGGCATTGTACAATGGAAAATAAATTTGCTTCAAGGTGAAGTGCGCATTCAGTATTTACCAGATAGAACAAGTGCCGACGAAGTAAGAGCAGCCGTAAACAATGCAGGCTTTGATACCGACAATGAAAAAGCTTTAGACGAAGCCTATAAAAAATTACCACCAAGTTGTAAAAGAGCTGCAGAAGGCGGTGGGCCTCAGTTACACAAGCCTTGTCACGTTAAGCCTTATTTATAAACTGATGGTTTGTCTGGTTTCGTATGTGAACGGAACGTCAAAAAAAATAGAGCCTTTTCCAATTTT
>JAGWVE010000033.1 GCA_018971025.1 Bacteroidota bacterium
TGCAAAGTAACCGTTGCGTAGGTTTGTGTAGCCGCTTCAATTTTTACATTTTCTTTGGCTTCAATGGCTTGGTGTAAACCATCCGAATATCTACGGCCATCAAGTATACGACCTGTTTGCTCATCAACAATTTTAACGGACCCATCCATTACCACGTACTCAATATCTTTGTCAAAAAGCGTGTATGCTTTTAATAATTGTTGAACGGTATGAATACGATCGGCCTTTACAGAGTAATCGTTAATGATGGCTTCTTTTTGCTGTAGTTTTTCTTCGGCAGAAAGTGAGTCAGACTTATCTATAGAGGATAGTGTTAAACTAATATCAGGTAACACAAAAAATTGTTGGTCTTCGCCAGCTTTTGTAATGAGCTGAATCCCTTTATCGGTAAGCTCTACCGAGTTATTTTTTTCGTCTATATAGAAATATAGTTCTTCATCGGCAATTGGCATTTCGCGAGATTGATCTGCGAGGTAATAGTTCTCGGCCTTTTGTAATTTAACGCGAATGCCAGGCTCACTTAAATATTTAATGAGTGCATTGTTTTTTGGAAGACCTCTATGCGCTCTAAATAAAGCAAGGCCACCATCTTTAGGGTCATCGTT
Source organism: Bacteroidota bacterium (assembly GCA_018971025.1). Lineage (GTDB taxonomy): Bacteria > Bacteroidota > Bacteroidia > Chitinophagales > Chitinophagaceae > Sediminibacterium. Next base: position 606 of record JAGWVE010000033.1, read on the forward strand.
TCCTTCTGCAATTTTCTTTTTTGCTTCAATTAAAAACTGATTGGTAGCACGCTTTTGTGCATCTACTAATTTTTCGATACGCGGCTTTAATTCAAAAAATTGTTGCTCGTTGGTGTTGTGTCCTACCGGACCAGAAATAATAAGTGGGGTACGCGCGTCATCAATTAATACCGAATCCACTTCATCCACCATGGCAAAATGGTGTTTGCGTTGCACCATTTCCTGTGGTGTATGCACCATGTTGTCACGCAGGTAATCGAAACCAAATTCGTTGTTGGTTCCGTAAGTGATATCTGCTAAATAAGCGTTACGACGCGCTTCACTATTTGGCTCGTGCTTATCAATACAATCTACACGAAGTCCAAGCCATTCAAATATGGTTCCGTTCCATTCACTATCACGTTTTGCTAGGTAATCATTGACTGTTACAATGTGAACGCCCTCTCCCGCAAGTGCATTTAAATAAGCAGGAAGTGTAGACACAAGCGTTTTACCTTCTCCGGTAGACATTTCGGCAATTTTACCTTCATGTAGTACGCTACCACCAATTAACTGCACATCATAGTGCACCATGTTCCAGGTAACTTTTCCGCCTGCAGCTGTCCATGTATTTTTATATACACTTTGATCACCTTTAATAGTAATGTAATCTTTTTTAACACTAAACGCACGGTCTAATTCTGTAGCTGTTGCAACAAGTTCTTCGTTGGTAGAAAACCTGCGCGCTGTTTCTTTTACAACTGCAAATGCTTCTGGTTGAATCACTGCAAGTACTTCTTCAATTTTTTGATCGCGCTCTTTATTAAGTTTATCTACTTCTTTATAAATCGCATCGCGCTTATGAATTTCTGTATCACTGAGTGCATCAGCGATTTGTTTTTTTTCTGCTATCTGCGCATCAATAGCTGCTAAATGATCTTGAATTCTTTTTTTAAACTCGGCTGTTTTTCCACGAAGTTCATCGTTGGTTAAATTTGCATAAGAAGCAAAAAAAGCATTGGCCTTTTCAATGATTGGAAGAATCTTCTGAACATCTTTCTCGCTCTTACTGCTTCCAAATAATTTGGTTATAAATTTCAACATATTGTTAAATAAACTGTTTTTAATAAAATAACTTACTCAAAAAGAGTGCGGCATTTAAATTTGCGTCAATTTGGCACTCTATATCAAGGCCGCCAAAGGTAAAGATTTTAGAGCGGTTGTAAACGGGTTACAAAGAACTGATTATGAACAAGATTATAAGCTGCAAAGGATATTTAATTGCGTTGGGGGCATTTTTTGCCGTTTTACTATTCAGCACACCATCATTTAGTCAAAATAACCCACCCGATTCGGCCCAAATATCCCAAAATGATAGCATACAACTGCCTCTGCCAGAAGCAGTTGCCATGGAGCGGATCGATATAACCCGCAATTATATGACAGCCCTGGGCGCCTGGGGTCTTTTAAATGTAGTGCAGGGCAGCATTTCAGCTACCAACACCGTGGGTCCTGAGCACTATTTTCACCAAATGAGCGCTTATTTTAATGCTGTTAATGTGGGCATTGCAGCAGCGGGTTTTTTGGGCATTAAAAAACAACTACTAAAAACAAATACCCTAACCTCAGAAATAAAGGCACAACGTCAAATTCAAAAAATACTGCTCATTAACAGCGCTTTAGACGTTGGGTACTTTGCAACAGGCCTTATACTGCGTAATGTTGGCATTAAAAACCTCAACCCAAAAACACAGGGTTACGGGGGTAGTATTATGCTACAAGGGGCTTTTTTGCTTGTTTATGACCTTTTACAGTATGGAGCGCACCATAAAAATGGCAAAAAATTAGGTCAAAAAATAGGTGTTTGGAGCTTTGGACCCACCACAACGGGCATGGGCCTTTCGTACCGTTTTTAGGTCTAAAATGACGGTTCATTCTTTCTTGAAAACTTCTTTATGGAATTTCAGCGTCTTTCTGCTACTTTTGCCCCCGAAAACGTGTAATATTTAATACCATGGCAGGTCAATTAAAAGAGGTTAGAAATAGGATTAAAAGTGTACAAAGTACGCAGCAAATTACCAAGGCAATGAAAATGGTGAGTGCGGCAAAATTACGCCGTGCCCAAGACGCCATCACGCAAATGCGTCCTTACGCGCAAAAGTTGCAAGAAATGCTGAGCAATATTGTGAGTACCACCGAAGGAGATTTGTCTATTAAATTAGCTGAAACAAGAACGGTCGAAAATGTTTTATTGATTGTGATTACTTCGGACAGAGGCTTATGCGGTGGATATAATGCCAACCTAATTAAGCTTGCAAAAAGCACCATCGACGAAAAATATAGCAGCCAACATAAAAAGGGCAATGTAACCATTTGGAACATTGGTAAAAAAGGATATGAGAGTTTGACCAAAGCAGGTTACAACACTGATGCAACTTTTAAAGATATCTTTTTACAACTTAGCTTCGAAAATGTACAAGCTGCTGCTGCAGCTGCGATGAAGGCATTTGAAGAAAAAACATTTGATGCTGTAGAAGTTATTTATTCTGAATTTAAAAACGCAGCTTCTCAAGAATTTAAAGCAGAAGCGTTTTTACCAATTCCTAAAGTAAAAAACACGGGGTCTTCAAAAAAATCCGACTTTATTTTTGAGCCAGCAAAAGAAGAATTGATAGCAGAGCTCATGCCAAAAATATTAAACACACAATTATTTAAAGCAGTGCTTGATTGTAATGCAAGTGAGCATGGTGCCCGCATGACCGCAATGGACAAGGCGAGCGAAAACGCAAACGAACTCTTAAAGTCGCTTAAAATTAGCTACAACAGAGCACGTCAGGCGGCCATCACCACAGAGCTTACAGAAATTGTAAGTGGCGCGGCTGCACTTCAAGGATAAACCTTAATACCATTTTATGGAGATTAGTGAAATCATACCACATATAGAAGTTCTCATTTTTGCAAGTGAAAAACCACTTACATCACTTGACATTGTTGAATTAATCAACAACACTTTTGGCTTTTTAGAAGAGCGCATTAGTTTGGATCAAGTGGATGCGGCTGTAAATGGAATTAAAGAAAAGTATGATTCAGAATTTTATCCATTTGAAGTGAGAGAGAGCGGCGGTGGCTGGCAGTTTTTAACTAAAAAAGATTACCACCAAACCATTGCTCAACTTAATGGCGATAAATTTTTAAAGCGCCTTTCTAATGCAGCCCTTGAAACGCTTGCCATTATTGCTTACAAGCAACCCATCACCAAAGGTGAGATAGAATCTATCAGAGGTGTTAACACCGATTATAGCATTCAAAAATTATTAGAAAAAGAACTTATTTTAATTAGTGGCCGTAGTGAAACCATGCCGGGCAAACCACTTTTATATGTTACTTCAAAAACATTTATGGATTATTTTGGCATTAACAGCCCAGAAGATTTGCCTAAAATTAAAGAAGTACTTGCAGAGCAACTCATCGAAGGGACAATTGTTAATCCCGAAGACTTTACAGATCAAAACGTGGCAAACGCTTCTGAATTTGAAGAAGAAAGTTTAATCATTGACACCGAAACGGCTTCTAACGAAGACCCTATAGACGAACTAGCTGCTGCAGAGGATGAAGCACTAGACACCGAAGATGATGGTAACTTTAACGAGTCCGATAATTCAGATCCGGATCCTGCATAATAAATGCCCCGAAGTGTTATCTTCGTGGACCTATGTCACATTCTCTTTCCAACCAACAGCTCCTAGCAGCAGCCAATAGTTTTGGCACTCCTCTTTATGTATATGACGCCGCAAACATTGAGGCGCAATACAGTGCGTTAACCACTGCATTTGCAGGGCAACCCGTTAAGTTTTTTTATGCAAGCAAAGCCCTTACCAATGTTAATATTTTAAAGCTCATGCTTCATATGGGCTGCGCTGTTGATTGTAGTTCTATCAATGAAGCCCACCTTGCTATTAAAGCCGGACACACACCAAAAAATATTTTATACACCAGCAACGGTATTCATTTTAGTGAAATTGAAACTGCCGTATCACTCGGCATTCATGTAAACATCGATAGCTTATCCAATCTTGAAAAGTTTGGTAAAAAATATGGCAGCAGTTACCCTGTTGGTATTAGACTGCGTCCAAACATTATGGCAGGTGGAAATTTAAAAATTTCTACAGGTCATGATAAAAGTAAGTTTGGCGTACCACTAGAACAACTAGATCAGTTACTAGCCATTGTTGACACTTATCAAATAAACATTGCTGGATTACATATTCATACCGGAAGTGAAATCAAAGACGTGTCTGTGTTTATGAAAGTAACAGATGTGTTTTTTGATTTGGCACCTAAATTTCCGCTGTTGCAATTTTTAGATTTAGGCGGCGGATTTAAAGTGCCCTATAAAGCAGGTGACCCTTCAACCAATATACCAGAACTAGCATCTGAAATAAAAAAATTTCAAGAAAAACTACAAAGCAGCTATGGTCGCAGTTTTGAATTGTGGTTTGAACCAGGCAAATATATGGTGAGCAAAGCAGGATATTTTATTACAGAAGTAAACGTAATCAAGCAAACCCCAACCATCACTTTTGCGGGCGTTAACAGCGGCTTCAATCATTTAATTAGACCTATGTTTTATGAAGCCTACCACGAAATTAAAAACCTCTCAAACCCAGATGGCGCTTTAGCCACCTATGATGTAGTAGGTAATATTTGCGAGACAGACACATTTGCTTCTGATAGACAAATAGCCACTATACGTGAAGGCGACTTTTTGGTGTTTGAAAATGCTGGCGCCTATGGTTTTGAGATGGCAAGCAATTTTAACTCCCGTTACAAGCCTGCCGAAGTGATGATCATCAATAACGAAGCCAAACTGATCAGACAAAGAGATACCTTTGAAGACCTTACCAGAAATCAGATAGAGGTTTTATAAAAGCCTTCCCCTTAACACCATGATTGAATTAAAAAATATTAGCAAAAGTTTTGGAGAAAGACGCATCATTGAAGACATCAGCGCTTCTATGATTGCTGGTAAATGCAATTTGATTATTGGCACTAGTGGTAGCGGCAAAACAGTACTTACCAAATGTATGGTAGGACTATTTAAACCAGAAATAGGGCAAATATTATTTGACGGTAAAGACATGCTGCTCATGGACAACAATGAGCGCAAAGAATTAAGACAACAAATTGGCATGCTCTTTCAGGGTACAGCCCTTTTTGATTCTATGACAGTAGAAGAAAATGTTTTATTCCCATTAAACATGTTTACCAATTGGACCCTAGCCGAAAAGAAAAAAAGAGTAGACGAAGTATTAGCCCGCGTTAATTTAGTAGATGCACATAAAAAATACCCTGCCGAAATTAGTGGTGGTATGAAAAAAAGAGTGGGCATTGCCCGCGCCGTGGTATTAAACCCAAAGTATCTTTTTTGCGACGAACCCAACTCGGGCCTAGATCCGCAAACATCCATGGTAATTGATAAACTCATCCAGGAAATTACTACCGAATATAATATCACCACCATTGTTGTTACCCACGACATGAACAGTGTGATGGAAATTGGAGAGCATATCATTTACCTACATCAAGGGAAAAAACAATGGGAAGGCACCAACCAGGATATTATTTATTCTAAAGACGAGCTCCTGAATAAGTTCATATTTGCCTCTTCATTTTTACAGGACGCCAAGCAAATGCGTATGTTAGAAGACGAGCAAGCAAAAAAATAACCCACCCCCCACCACCAATATGAAAAAAATAATTTCACTTTTTTTTGTAGCAATGCTATTTGGCGCACCACAACAAGTAACCGCGCAGGACAACGCACCGGTAAGACCAGACGCCCCTTATTTGACAAATAAAAACATTCCGGAATTTAACCTGCTACTAACAGACAGTAGCAATTTTAGTCAAAAAAATATCCCAAAGTCAAAATACACGATCATCATTTACTTTAGTCCCGATTGTGGCCACTGTCAACACGAAGCCACCGAAGTAGTTAAATACATGGATAGTCTTAAGCATGTTTTTATGATATGGGCCGGCAGTAGGAGCATACCAGAGCTTAAAGCATTTGGCGAAAAATATGGGTTTAACGCTTGTCCCAATATTGTTTACGGTCAAGATCAGCACTACAGCATTCCGTCGTATTACCAGGTAAAATACACCCCTTTTGTGGCTGTTTATGACAGCAAGAAGCAGTTTATACGGGCTTACGAAATGGGGGTAGAAGTTCCGGAATTACTCAAATTAATTGGCAATCATTAAGGCATATTAATGATATTCTATACGTACCTTTGCGCCTGAAAATAACATTCACCTTTTAATACATTTTTATGAAAATTACGGTAGTGGGCGCTGGAGCAGTAGGTGCAACCTGTGCAGACAATATTGCGCGCAAAGAATTAGCAAGCGAACTTGTTTTATTAGACATCAAAGAAGGTTTTGCGGAAGGCAAAGCACAAGACATGATGCAAACAGCCGCATTGCTTGGTTTTGATACTAGAATTTCTGGTAGCACCAACGATTATTCAAAAACAGCAAACTCTGATGTTGTAGTGATCACTTCTGGCTTACCACGTAAACCAGGCATGACCCGCGAAGAATTAATTGGCACCAACGCTGGTATCGTAAAAGGTGTTTGCGAAAATATTTTAAAGCACTCTCCTAATGCCATCATTATTGTGATTAGTAATCCTATGGATACAATGACTTACTTGGCATTGCAGTCTACAGGTTTACCTAAAAATAGAATCATTGGTATGGGCGGTACACTTGATAGCGCTCGTTTCAAATATCAATTAAGCACGACACTTGATTGTAGCCCCGCAGATTTAAACGCACTTGTTGTTGGTGGACATGGTGATACAACCATGATTCCTTTAATCAAACATGCAACATGGAATAGCATTCCGGTAACCAAGTTTTTATCTAGCGAGCAACAAGAAAAAATTATTGCTGACACAATGGTTGGCGGTGCTACTTTAACAAAATTATTAGGTACATCTGCGTGGTATGCACCAGGTGCTGCTGGCGCTGCATTAGTTGAAAGCATTGTTCGCGATGAGAAAAAATTATTTACTTGTTGTGTAAGCCTTAATGGCGAATACGGTCAAAACGATATTTGCTTAGGCGTTCCTGTTGTTATTGGCAAGAATGGCTGGGAGAAAATTGTTGAAATGGATCTTTCTGCAGACGAGCAAGCAGCGTTTAACAAAAGCGCAGATGCTGTTAGAAGCATGAACGACGTTTTAAAAACTTTATAATGTAAAGTGTATAGTACATTAAAAAAGCCTCGCATGTTGCGGGGCTTTTTTAATTACCGCTGATAGGTTGTTGATACTGCATTACCCAATGTGTCGGTTAGTATATAAGTGTATTTATTACTAGCATCCCAACTATACTTTACATAGCCCGTTTTTGTTCCAACTTTATACGTTAACAAATATCCATTAGATCCAACCGCTGCAAAATCAGTAATATATGCTCCTTTTAATGGATTGGTAGCGGGCCTAACGGGCTTTGTAAATGCTTGTGGTAAAATTTGATTTTCTGGGGCTGGCGTACTGGGATCTAAAATGACTTTTCCTTTCATAGCACCTACAACATATGGATAATCTTGTGTTCCATGATAATGATAAACACCACTAGTACCAACATGTCCATGACAAGTATCTAATGCTGTCATATTTGTTCCATCTGGCTCTTTAGCACCATAAACAGCAAATCCATCTAACGCAAAAGCAATAGGCTTTAAGCCATTGATTGTTGACAAATGCATAGGCGCTGCATGATAATGATAATCATCCCCTTTTCCGCAATGTCCACCCCAATTGTCTAATTCACCAATCAAATAAGAGTCTTCTCCACGGTTGTTTAAGGCGTTAAAAATAGGGATACCATTTACCGCAATTGCAACAGCCCCTTTCATCAAATTTGTTTTTGTACTTAATGGTGTTGTAGCATATTCCGGCTGCAGTGGAATAGACCAACTATTAGCATCCGTATACGGTTGTGAAATGGGCACTTGCTGTTGCCAATTGGTAATGCCAATCATCATGTTATGATTTGGAATACCTGAAGAGGCAATATAAAAATAGGTTGCATCATATCTTGTAGATAAAGCGGGCTTAAAAGCCGCAAATGCAGAATCTAAAAAAGTAGTGGTTGTTTTTGGAATTGTTATAATTGTTGGTTGCGTCACAGTCCCACCTGATGTTCCAGATTTACTACAAGCAACAATCAATATAACAGAAGCGTAAGCCACCAAAAATTGATACCTATTTTGTTTTACGTATTCAATACGAAAATAATTTACTAGTAAAGACAAGAAAGCTAACACAATTGTAAACCCAATAACCCACCATATAAATTTTTTCAAATCAAAAATATTGGAAGAAACCAAAGGTTCATATGGGCGATTTATTTTTTCCAGTTGCGATATTTTAAAAGCAGCCAGCTTTTTGTCTGCAGGCATGAGATCATCCATTTGAATGGCAATAATTTTACCTTCATTAGCCTCAACAAATATTTGACGCCCGTTACTGTACATGAAATTACCTAACACATGTTGACCATTTTTTAATGTCCAACTATTAAAAACCGTACCATCGCCACTATGGTAATGTCCACCCACATGCCCACTTGTAGTTCTTACTATAAAAATGAAAGCAAATAAAAAGATGGTTAGCTGTTTCATATGGTTCAATTTATATCAAAAAACACAATGACATTATCAAACTTTTACTGCAATTCATAGGTATATAAAATCTTCTTATTATCCTTTTCATTAATACTTGATTGAACATACGCTACATGGCAACGCTTAGACTCAAGGGTTACACGCAAATAACCAGGTGCATTTAAGATAACACCTTCTTTGTAACCATATTCGCCCACAGATTTATTAACGCCATAATGCATGGCACCGGGCTGAGGCAATAGCTGATACACAATACCATCCTTTTCTTGTTTTGCAAAAAAATGATCATGGCCATGGAACACGATATTGACATTGTATTTTACAAAAAGTGAATGAATAGGCATTTCCCATCCTGCTCTATTTTGTTCGAATGTTCTTACACCCGAACTATCCAATCCACCCCATTCCCAAAATGGAACTGCCTCTACACCACCTCTAGCAATTCCTTTTTTATCTACCCCTCCAACTAAATTATGAATAAAAACAAATTTAAATTTGGCCTTACTTTTAGCTAGTGTAGTATTTAACCAATCATACTGCGTTTTACCAAGAGAACGTTGCCATGGGTCTTTTCCATTTGATGAATAGGTAAACGGATCCAACACTACAAACAAAGCATTCCCCCAATTCCACGCATAGTAGCTAGAAGAATTGCCTGAATAAAAGGCATTCTCTTTTGGATTGATATAGTAGCTCATTCTAGTTTTATAACTCCATTCTTGCATGTTTGAACCACTCCCATTTTTCCCTTTGGGTTTAGACTCGCCATCATGATTACCAAGTACATGAAATAAAGATGCCTGATTTGCAATAGCTGAAAAATAATAACGCTGCGCCTCATACTGTTTTACAGACAATGTAAAATCGTTTCTATATTTATCAGTCATCCAAGTGTCTCCAAGATCAATTAAAAAATCTACAGAATCGGATCCCATATTTTTTAACGACTGAAAATAGGTGGCAGGATCAGTATTCTCATCTAAATGCGAATCAGCTTGAATTGCAAAAACAAATTTTTGATTGGGAAGCCGCTGGGTTTGAAAAAAATGTAATTCCCCCTTTTGCTTCTCTGCATCACCCTCCTTACTATATAAAATCTGGTAATAGTAACGCTTGCCAGCTTCCAAATGCTCAAGCGTAAACACTTCCATTTTTTGAGTAACTATCCACTTTTTTTGAGAAACAAAAGTTAGATTGTTAGGCGAAAATCCATAAATAACCTGTACTTGCATGTTTTGATACGCGTAAATACTTATATCGATAGCATTACTTGTAGGTCTACCTAGTATAATATTAAATTCTTGTTTGGGAATTTCGGTTTTAAAAACACCTTCTTCTTTTTGCTTTTGTGCAAACCCCCTAGCAACAATAAAGAGCAGCACTACACTTATTATTTTACGCATGTTTATTTGCATTAAATTGATAGGAATAAGCAACATGTCCGTTCTCACCCTGCATTACCTCGTCTTTAGGAAGTACTGCTTTTATATAATCCATCGTAACCTTACCAGCTAAAACTGAAAATTTCAAGTGACCGGTATTACTTAACTTATCGCCACTTAAATACGCATCCGAATTATAGGTGTTATACCCCGGATCGCCACTCATCGGACAAGTTATATAAGTAACGCCGTCTAACTGCTGCCTAGCAAATAAATGATCATGCCCCTGAATAAAAGCAGTGACGCCATATTTTACAAATAATGCATGAATAGGCATATCCCAATCAGGCCTAAATTTTTTAAATTGATTGTCACCATTTCTGGTTTTTCCGCCCCACTCAAATGCAGTAGCCCATTCAACAGCACCTCTGCAAGAACCCATTACATGATGTCCTAAAACAAATTTAAAAGTAGCCTTACTTTCAGATAAAGTTTTTTGAAGCCATGTGTACTGCTCGTTACCAAGCGTAAATGCCCATTGGTCTTTTTTTATTTGTTGTCCACCTTTTTTATTTTGCTGCCCTCCTTTCCCTTCTTTATCACCACCGCGTCCGCCGCCTTTTCCTTCTTTTCCGCCTCCTTTTCCTTCTTTTCCACCACCTTTTTCTCCTTTTTGCTGTTCACGCATTTCTTCATCGGCTGCAGAAATATTAGAGTACCTGAAAACATCGAGGGTTACAAACAATGTATTCCCCCATTCAAAAGCATAATAATTTTGCCGTGCCAACTGATCAGATTCTATTTCGGCATTCCCTGTATAAAAATGATTAGGGGTAGGATTGATAATATATTTAGTTCTTGCAGCTTTACTCCACGAAGCAAGGGGCAACAATGGATCTTCGTCAAATGCTTTTGCTTCTAGCTCATGATTTCCCAGAATAAAAAAATAAGGTACACTATGGCAAAGCTGACCAAGGTATTGACGTTGCCTAGTATATAAATCTTCTATTTTTTGATAGGTTGGATTTTTTACTTTAGACGTTCTAAAATCATCCCCTAAAGAAAAATGTAAATCACTATTATCCTTTCCAACATTTAAGAGTGTTAAATTATATAATTCAGGATCACAATGATTGGGCGTTCCTAAGTGAGAATCAGCAGTAATTGTAAAAACAAAGGGTTCGTTAACGCTTCTTTGTGTATGAAAACTAGCCGCATCCATTAAACTCGTTTGATCCAATAGAGAAACAATTTTGTAATAATATTTTTTATTGGGCTTTAAATTTGAAAGCTTATAAACGAGTGGGTCTTTCGCTCCAATTTTTATTGGCTTGGTTTCTAGGTCTAATTTATTTTTGTCTGTACCATAATAAATTTTAACCGAAACGTTTTCTTCTGATAAAAAACTTAGTTCTATCTCTTTTGCTGTTGGTCTTCCTAAAATTATATTAAACGCTGTTTTACTTTTATAGGATGCCCATAATTTTGATCTAAAAAAAGTAAGTGCCAATGTTGCACTTCCCATCTTCTGAATAAATGCTTTTCTTGTCCAATGTAGTTTCATAAAATTATCTTGAATAGGTAACAGAAATCGTAGAAGTTGCTATAATTTGATCCTTTACAAGGGTTAAAAAATCGTCCATTGCCAATCCCGGTTTTAGCGTAAAGTTGTCTTTTTTGGCTAACGCATAAAGTGTAATGATGTATGCTTTAGGACCTGGACCTTTTGAACATGGTGGAGCATAGCCTAACTCTTTACTATGTGTGTTACTGCCCCAAATACCTATGTTTTGTTGACTGTCGGAAAATGCATGTTGCGTAGCAGGAATGTCATACAACACCATATACACCTGCTTTTTGCCATCCTTAGCTATATGGTGCATGGTAATTGCAAATGAACCTGTACCGGTTGGTTCATTTGCCCAATTTAGTGGCGGCGCAACAGATGCACTATCACATGTATACAGTTTAGGCAACAACCCATTGTTGACAAAAGCGGGACTCGTAAAATGCATGTCACTGGCATTAGATTGTACAGATGCTAATGGTTTCTTTTTAGGACCACCCATATTTTTTTCATAGATCTCTTTTTTTACTTCCCCATCTTTATTTGAAAAAATAAATTCATAACCACTCCCGCTTGGTTTATATTGTATGCTACTTTCTTGTCCGCCTACTTTATACGTAAGTATTGATTCATGTAAATTATTTGTAGTAAAGTCTACAATTGTTGCGCCTGCCAATTGCTTCTCGGCTGGCCTAATTGGATTTGCTCTTGGTTGAGGAGATATTTGATTTTCAGGTGCTGCCTTTTCGGCATCAATGGCAACCTTACCCTTTAATGCAGCAATCATATATGGATAACTATTTGTTCCATGATAATGATAAAGCTGATTGTCTAAAAGATGTCCATGACAATTGTCTAATGATTTCATAGGAGTTCCGTCTGGTTCTACATTCCCATATACTGCAAAGCCATCAAGTGCAATAGCGATAGGATCCAATCCCGTTTTGGAAGATAAATGCAGTGGGGCAGTATGGTAATGATAATCATCAGCCCTACCACAATGACCTCCCCAATTATCCAATTCTCCAATAACCAATGCATCTTCGCCTCGATTATTGAGCGCATTAAAAATAGGGACACCATTCGCAGCAATAGCAATAGCCCCACGCATAAAATTATTGGCAGTTGAAATTGGCTGATCTGCAAATGATGGATATAATGGAATCATCCAGGCATTGGATTCAAAATATCTTTGCGGAATTGGCACTTGTTGCTGCCAACGTTTAATGCCCACCATCATTTGATGTTCTGGTATACCATTGGACGCAACATAATACCACTGATTATCCGATTTCGTTTGAACCGTCGAAGAAAAATGAGCAAAAGTTTTATCAAAAAGAGTTTGCTGACTTGCAATGCCAGAAAAATCATGTGACGCTTTATTCATCTTTTTGATTTTGTATTGCGCCAACTGCATATCAGCAGTTTGCAAGTCCTTTATTGCAACCCAAAAAGTTTTTCCATAGGCTTGTTCTAATAATAAAGAATCTGATTTTGCTAATAAAAAATTACCCTTTACTGCACTACCATTTTTTAGATTCCAAATATTTAAAACATCTTTTTCAGTGTAATGACCACCTTCATGTGCACTTGAACTATTTGCCGCTATTAGCATTGTAAATAGCTGAATATTGAAAATCAATAGTTTATAAAAACGAAGTGTCATATAGCGCTAATTTGCACTATGACTGATACGATAAAAAAAGGTTTAAAAAAGAGCGCGTGTTTTATACATATTTTTCTACGGCTGCCGCAATCGCAGTAGTGTCTTGTAGCATCATACAATTAAAATGCCCTTTGGGGCATTTTTTTGTGCCGTAATTGGAACAAGGTTGACAAGACAAATGAGGTACTATAAAATTTTGATAGGGCGGATTGGTTAAACCCATAGCGGCAACCCTTGCCTCGCCGTAATAAGGTTCTACTTGTAACATAGGAGACGTTGCGCCCCAAATAGCCAGCACGGGCTTGTTAAAGGCACAGGCAATATATTGAAGTCCGGTGTCATGGGAAATAACAAGCCTAGCTTTTTGAACAATACTCGCCGATTCATTTAAACTAAACTTTCCGCAGGCATTATAAATTTTAATAGGATCTATAGACGCCACCGCATCGCCTTCTTTTGCATCTTCTTTGCCCCCCACCAATACAACAGGGAAGTTTATTTTTTTACAAAGCTGTTGTAGTTTTATCAGCGGGAGTTTTTTGGTTGCATAAGATGCGCCAATTACAAATGCTACATAACCGGCGCTATGCGCTGTTGGCAAATCCTCTGCTTTAATATGATCTTCTGGAGCAATAAAATAATCAAGTCCTTTACCATCATTGTGTACACCGAGTGGCGCAAGTGTATCGATACACCTGTCTACAATATGACGCGAAGGAATTTTATTTTTGATGCCCAGCTTTGTAAGTAAAAACTTATGAAAACTTAATTTCTTGTAGGTTAAGGCCGGAACCTTAAGTGCCTTTTTAATACGCCAGGTTCTAAAATTTTTATGTAGATCAATTACCCAATCAAACTGCTGCGCCTTTAACGCTGAAATCGTTTCATTTAAATCATCCTTAAAATAATGGAACTGCGCAATGTATGGGTTATGAAGCGTAACCGCTTTAAAACTTTCTTTGGTTAAAAAATGAATTTCGGCATCCGGCACTTGTTGTTTTAAGCAACGAATAGCAGCCGTTGTTAAAACGATATCACCAATAGAAGAAAAGCGGATTACTAAAAATTTCATTGGGGGACTTATTGATTAGTCTAGTTCCATATAATCTAGGTCTTTGTGGAATGTTTCTTCAGTAAAAGCATAGGCAGTAAAAGCTACACACATTACAATGATACCAGTAATAATGCCGCTATACACAATGGACCACTGCCAAGATTTTTGAAACAAATCCAAAAACAACATATTAATTAATGGAAGCGCGCCGCGTACCATGTTAGGGATGGTAGTGGCAGCTGTAGCTCTTAAATTGGTGCCAAACTGCTCGGCACCCATGGTTACAAAGATGGCCCAAAAGCCAGTGCTAAAACCAAGCCATCCGGCCACCATATACATAGTGGTGTCTGAGTTATTGTAACTACTGAAATAAAATATTAAGCCAAGCATAGTAAGGCCATAAAATAAAAGGAGCGCTTTTTTGCGGCTCTTAAAATACTGACTAACAAGGCCAATTAAAATATCTCCAACAGCGATACCCACATACCCAAACATGATAGCTCTACCAGAATCGATGGTAGTACTAGCAAACATGGCTTTACCAAAACGATCACTCTGATTAAGTAATATACCAATCACATACCAAGTTGGTAAACCAATTAAAATAGCAACAAAATATTTTTTAAAGCGCTTACCATTATTGATGAGCATGAAAAAATTTCCTTTAACTACTTCGGCAGCTTTTGCCGCAGCAAACATACCAGACTCTGCTACTTTTACGCGAAGCAGTAAAAGGCAGATACCTAGCACACCTCCTATTTTATAACACAAGCGCCAATCCTGCGTGTACTGATAGGTAAAGTAAGCAGCTACTGCACCAAAGAGTCCAATGCCTGCTACAAGCGAGGTACCAACACCGCGTTTATTTTTTGGAAGCAGTTCACTTACGAGTGTAATACCAGCCCCTAGCTCACCTGCAAGACCCAGGCCACCAATGAACCTTGCCCATGCATACTGGTCTACGGTGGTTACAAAACCTGTTGCAAAATTAGCCGTAGAATATAAAATGATAGACCCAAAAAGTACACTTAATCTTCCTTTTTTATCGGCGAGTACGCCCCAAATAATTCCACCTAATAAAAGGCCCGTCATTTGCCAATTGATTACGCGGGTACTGTCCACTAAAAGTGTAGATTCTGTTGCACCCACACCCAACATGCTCGTTTTTTTTACGATCGTAAACAACAACAAATCGTAGATGTCAACAAAATAACCCAGTGCAGCCACTACAACTGGCAAAGAAAACAATGTTATTTTTTTATCAGATGCATTCATGATTAGGCCTTCTTAGATTTTCCAAAAAAGAGTTTGATGATAACAGGTGCTGTTGTAAAAAATACAATTCCTAGCACTATAATTTCTAAATGATGTTTTAAATCAAAACCAAATTCACTCAAAATCCATTTCTGTAAAAAGTGTCCGGCAAATAGCATACTAAACACCCAGGCCACAGAGCCAATAATATTAAAGCTTACAAACTTTTTTTGATTCATCCCTACTATGCCTGCTACGATGGGCGCAAAAGTTCTTACGATTGGTATAAACCTTGCAACAATAATAGCACCACCGCCATGTTTATTGTAAAACTCTTGTGCTTGAATTAAATATTTTCTTTTAAATAGTAAATTTTCTTTCCAATTAAACATAGCAGGACCCACTTTTTTACCAAACCAATAACCAGTTGCGTTGCCAGCTATTCCAGCCGCTGCAATAAGTCCCATCAGTAAAAACAAATCGGCAAATTCGTTGCCAGAAGTCCACAATTCTGCAGCCAAATTGGTGCTATAGATGCCTGCTACAAAAAGCAAACTATCGCCGGGTAAAAAGAAGCCAGCAAAAAGTCCGGTTTCTGCAAATACAACAAAAAGTATCAACCACAAGCCTCCATGTTCTATATAAAATTGAGGTTGCAATAATTGACTCCAATGAAACGCGTCTAATAAAAACATGGCGATTATTTATACTTGTAGCTAAGCTGCTATTTCGGTAGGATTTTCTAATGACCCCTCCCACTTACTTACGGCACTTGTTGCAAGTGCATTGCCAAGTACGTTGGTAGCGGTTCTAAACATGTCACAAAAATGATCGATAGGCAAAATTAAGGCTATGCCTTCTGGCGGAATGTTAAACATTGCACAGGTAGCCGTTACTACTACAAGTGATGCACGAGGAACGCCAGCAATACCCTTACTTGTTAGCATAAGTACAATAAGCATGGTAAACTGCGTGCCCAAATCGATATGGATGCCGTATGCCTGCGCTATGGCAAGGCTTGCAAATGTCATGTACATCATGCTACCATCTAAATTAAAGGAGTAGCCAAGTGGTAATATGAAAGAAACGATTTTGTCTTTACAACCAAACTTCTCTAACTCTTCGGTTAATTTAGGAAATACAGCTTCACTACTAGTGGTACTAAATGCAATAATCAATGGCGGGAAAATAGCTTTCAATAATCCTGGCAAACGCTTGCCTAAAATTAAAAACCCAACGGCTAAAAGCACCAGCCATAAACTTGCAATACCCAAAATAAAATATAGAAGATACTTCCCGTAAAAAACAAATACATCAAGTCCCTTAGTAGCAATTACTGCCGCTATAGCCCCAAATACACCCAGCGGAGCAAAATTCATTACATAACCGACCATCTTTAAAATTACATGCGCTACTGCATCAAGTGCTTTTACAACAACGGTTGCTTTTTCTCCCATAGAAGCAGTGGCCACTCCAAAAAAGATACTAAATATAACAAGCTGCAAAATTTCGTTATTGGCCATGGCATCAATAACGCTTTTTGGAAATACGTGCTCCACAAATTTTTGAATACTAAACTCCTGGGTTTTGCCTACCAAATCTTGCGCACCGCTTACATCGGCATTGTTTAAATTAATACCTGCACCTGGCTGAAAAATATTTACGAGCAAAAGTCCTATTAGTAAACTAACGAGTGAAGCTGTCAAAAACCATAACAACGCTTTTCCGCCCACACGGCCCACTGTTTTTAAATCACCAAGTTTGGCTATACCTACCACAAGGGTAGAAAACACAAGTGGTGCGATAATCATCTGAACCAATCTCAAAAAGATGGTAGTGAGTAGCTTTAGGTTTTTAGAAAAGGATTGTATAAAGGCTGCTTCACTATTTTGATGAACAAAATATCCGAGGATAACCCCTGCAATCATTGCGATGATGATATAGAGGGTTAATTTATTAGATTTTTTCATAAGGTATATAAGTATTGCAATATAAGACTTAACTACTAAAAAAAGGCAGGCGCCTTCGTGGTGATTTTTGTAAAAAAGGAGGGGTATTTTGGGAAAAAAGTACTATTTTTCGACATCAATTGATTAGAAATCAAACCCAAAAATTATGAGTTTATTTAGAAAAAAGGATTTATCTGCCATGTTAGCACAAGCAGAAGATGGCGGTAAGGGCCTTAAACGCACCCTCGGTGCTGGTAACCTTGTTGCTTTAGGCGTTGGTGCTATTATTGGAGCAGGTTTATTTGTAAGAACAGCCGCTGCTGCAGGTCAAGCTGCCGGACCAGCTGTTACTTTATCATTTATTGTTGCGGCTATTGGTTGCGCTTTTGCTGGCTTATGTTACGCAGAATTTGCTGCTATGATCCCTATTTCAGGAAGTGCATATGCTTACTCTTATGTTACCATGGGAGAAACAGTAGCATGGATTATTGGTTGGGCTTTAATTATGGAATATGCACTAGGCGCAGCAACTGTTTCTATTGCATGGAGCGAATACTTAAATAAACTGTTAGGAGGCGGTATCCCCTACGAGTGGAGTCACTCGCCTTTTGAAAGCATTACAGATACAGCTGGCGTTTTACACCAAGGTATCATGAATGCGCCAGCATTAATTATATTATTGCTTCTTACTTTATTACTTATTAAAGGAACACAAGAATCTGCGATTGTAAATGCAATCATTGTATTTATCAAAGTAGCTATTGTAATTATATTTATTGTTTTAGGCTGGCAGTTTATTAAACCAGAAAACCATACACCTTATTTTATTCCAGCAAATCAACCACCATTACTTGACGCATCAGGTAAAGTTGTTGCAGACTATTCAGGTGCTTTTAAGCATGGCTGGGGTGGTGTATTAGGTGGTGCTGCAATTGTATTTTTTGCCTTTATTGGTTTTGATGCAGTATCAACAGCAGCGCAAGAAGCAAAGAACCCTAAAAGAGATATGCCAATTGGTATTTTAGGCTCTCTTGTTGTTTGTACTATTTTATATATCTTATTTGGTCACGTATTAACTGGTGTTGCCAACTGGAAAGAATTTGTAGATCCATTAAAAGGCCGCGAAGCTTCTGTAGCATATGCTATTTCTAATTACATGACTGGCTATGGCTGGTTAGCTACTGCGGTAACCGTTGCCATTTTAGCAGGTTTTAGCTCTGTAATTTTAGTAATGCTGATGGGTCAATCTCGTGTGTTCTTTTCAATGGCAAACGATGGTTTATTACCTAAAGTATTTTCTGACCTTCACCCTAAATACCGCACACCATACAAATCTAACTGGATCTTATTTGTGTTTGTAGGTGCTTTTGCTGCTTTTGTACCAGGAAGTGTTGCCGGTGATTTAACATCATTTGGTACCCTATTTGCCTTCGTACTGGTAAGTGCTGGTATCTGGATTTTACGTGTGAAGTCTCCAGAAATGGAAAGACCATTTAAAACACCTCTTGTTCCATTAGTGCCAATTTTAGGTGCTATCATATGCTTAGCAATGATTTTTGCACTAGATGCACAAACATTAAAAGTAGCTTTTGGATGGATGGCGCTTGGCCTAGTTGTATACTTTGCATACAGCCGCAAGCATAGTAAGTTAAACTAACCCTTTACTTATATTTAAAAAAAATAGTCCCGGCCTCCGGGACTATTTTTTTTGCCGTATTTTTGCAGACCTTAAATAAACACTATGGGAAGGATATTTGAAGTTAGAAAAGCAACCATGTTCAAGCGATATGATCGCATGGCAAAACAATTTACCCGTATTGGGAAAGAGATTGTAATTGCAGTAAAAGCTGGTGGACCCAACCCAGATGATAACCCTGCTTTAAGAAGATGCTATCAAAATGCCCGTAGTGCAGGTATGCCAAAGGACAGAGTGGAAGCAGCGATTAAGCGTGCCATGGGTAAAGACACTTCTAACTACGAAGAAATCCTATACGAAGGTTACGCGCCGCATGGTGTGGCATTATTAGTGGAAACTGCAACCGACAACCACGTAAGAACCGTTGCCAATGTAAAAAGTCATTTTAACAAAGGTGGTGGCGCGATGGGTAATAGCGGAAGCGTGAGTTTTCAGTTTAAAAAAATGGGTGTATTTAAATTAAGTCCTGAAGGTATTGAAATGGATGATTTGGAATTAGAATTAATTGACCATGGCCTTGAAGAACTTGGAGATAGCAACGACGATAATGGTAATCCGATTATAGTTTTAAGGTGCGCATTTACCGACTTCGGTAATTTGCAAAAAGAGTTAGAAGCAAAAAAATTAAACGTTATCAGTGCCGAGTTTGAATGGATACCAAGCACAACCGTACCCGTAACAGATGAGCAGGCAGAAGATATCAGTAAATTAATTGAGCGCCTAGAAGAAGACGAAGACGTAAACAAAGTATTCCATAATATGGGATAACATCAATGGGGTATCCGCAGCTGCGTTACTCTGCCATAATTGCTCTTACTGCATCCATCACATCTTCTGTGCTTGGCTTACTAAAGTAATCACCATCACTACCATAACCTGGCCTATGTGCTTTTGCAGTGAGGGTTTTGGGACTCGCGTCGAGCCATTTATACCCACCTTGTTCTTCCATTACATGGTTAAACATATAAGAGGTTGCGCCACCTGGAACGTCTTCATCCACAAATAAAATACGGTTGGTTTTTTGCAACGATTTTACAATGCTGTGGTGAATGTCAAATGGAAGTAATGTTTGCACATCAATAAGTTCTATAGAAATACCTTCCTGCGCTAAACGCGTTACAGCTTCCTCAATAATACGAAGTGTAGAACCATAAGACACAATGGTAATATCGGTTCCTTCATTGATAATTTCAGGAATACCTAGCGGCACGCTAAATTCTAATAAGTTGGTAGGTAATTTTTCTTTTAATCGATAACCATTTAAGCACTCAATTAAAATGGCTGGGTCGTTGGATTGCAAAAGCGTATTGTACATGCCTGCTGCTTGCACCATATTGCGTGGCACACAAACATACATACCACGCAGTGCATGTATGATCATGCCCATTGGCGAACCACTATGCCAAATACCTTCTAACCGATGTCCTCTTGTTCTTATGATTACTGGACAACTTTGTTGACCATAGGTTCTATAATGGGTGGTAGCAACATCGTCACTAAGGGGTTGCAAACCATACAATAAATAATCTAAATATTGGATTTCGGCAATAGGCCTTAATCCTCTAAGCGCCATACCTATGGCTTGTCCTATAATAGTAAGCTCTCTAATTCCAGTATCTGAAATACGGTCTACACCATGCTTTTCTTGAAGGCCTGCAAAACCCTGATTCACGTCGCCAATAAATCCAACGTCTTCTCCAAAAGCATACACTTTGTTGTTCTCTGCAAATAGTGCATCAAAATATTTATTGAGGACTTCGTATGCATTTACAACTGGCGCATCCTGTGCATATATCGCAGGAACAGCATTTACTTTCAACGCAGACTTAGGGCCTTCGTTGTATAAATAGGTGTTAAAGAGTCCAGCTGCTTCATTTTTTAATTGCGCTGCAAACTGCGTAACTTTTTCGACGCCTTTTACACCAGCTGCAACCTCACTTACTCTTGCGAGCGTTTTTAAAACATCTCTACGAAGTGGTTCTTTGTTATTGGTTAGATCTGCTACAATTTGTTGTACTGCAGGACTCATAACCTGAAGTCCGCTAATCACCTGAACCGCATCTTGTACTTGCTTTTTTATAGGGCTAATAAATTTATCCCAAGCAGCAGCTTTTGATTCTTTTACAAATTCCTTGGCTTCAACTTCAATGCTATTTAACTCGGTGGTAGTTGCAAGGCCTGCCTCTAACATCCACTCACGCATTTTTTTAATACAGTCCCAATTTTTTTCCCACTCTAATCGCTCCGCAGATTTGTAGCGTTCATGACTACCACTGGTAGAATGACCTTGCGGTTGCGTTACTTCTTCGACATGGAAAAGCGCTGGCGTATGCGTGTCTCTCATTTTTTGCAAACCTTCTTCAAACACTTCACACATACCTGCATAATCCCAGGCCTTTACTTTATATATTTCGATACCATTGGTGTCTGCGAATTTTTGCATGCCAGCAAGCGCATCAGAAATCGAATTTTTTGTTGTTTGTAAATTTTTAGGAACAGAAATACCATACCCATCATCCCAAACAAAAACCGCTAATGGTACTTGTAAAACAGAAGCGGCATTGATGGTTTCCCAAAAATGACCTTCGGAAGTACTAGCATCACCAATCGTACAAAAGCATATTTCGTTACCATTGTTACTTAAGCCTGCATGTACATCCTGATTTTTTTGCTGCGCTTCTCGAAAACATTTTGATGCAAAAGCAAGACCCAAAGCACGCGGCATTTGACCCGCCGTAGGCGCCATGTCAGCAGAAGTGTTTTTTTGATTGGTTAGGTTTAACCAATTGCCATTTTGATCTACAGTTGGTGTTACAAAATGAGAACTCATTTGTCTACCTGCACAAAAAACATCGTTGTTGATATCAGGGTCTGCGTATAGTTGAGAAAAATATTGCTCGACAGTTGCAATACCTGTGGCGAACATAAAAGTTTGATCTCTATAATAACCCGATCTAAAATCTCCTTTTTTGAAAAATTTTGCAACCGCTACCTGCGCTACTTCTTTACCATCACCAAAAATT
>JAGWVE010000084.1 GCA_018971025.1 Bacteroidota bacterium
ACATTAGGGATAAAAAATATGATGAAGCATTGGCACTATTAAAAGAAAGCGACAACGTAAACCCTTATTTATACTACAACGATTTTTTAAGAACCGCTATTTACGCAGCTAAAAACAATTTTGATAGTGCATTTTATTGTGGCAAAAAAGCATTTTACAATTGGCCCAATGCAACCAGCTACTATAAAAATTTAATTTTTGCAGCATCCAAAAAGAAAGACAGCACCGAAATTAAAAAAGCCTTTAACTTAATAGTGGATCATTTTAATACACCCTTTACTTGGAACAACTATTTACTAGGCATGTATGAAGTAAAAGGATATGCAGACGCTAACCTTAACAACATGTTAGACAGCGCCATTAAAATGTTCCCGAGTGATTTAGCTACATTTAGTCAAACCAAAGCGCTCTTTAATAGAAACATAAAAGACGCCAATAATAAAAATGTAAATGACTACACCACAGAAGGGATTCAAGCTTTTCAAAAAGGTTTATGGATGAAGGCAGCGAGTTGTTATGTAGCTGCATTTAAATTAGATCCTACCAATTATACCCACGCAGAAAATGTAGGCATTTGCTATTACACCGCTCAAAAATTTGCAGACGCCATAGATTATTTTAAAAAATCAATTGCAGTTGGCACATCAACTACGGGAAAATCCGAATATTATTTAGGTATGAGTTATATAGCTACCGGTAAAAAATTAGAAGCCTGTAATGCCTTACAGCTTTCTAACACAAAAAAATATCCAGACGCAGCAGTGGCCATCACAAATAATTGCAAGTAAAATTTTTACCCGATTGGACATAAAAAAGGCGGCACTAAAAGTGCCGCCTTTTTTATTTATTAGTAAAGAATACATTACGCTAGATCAAAACGGTCTAGGTTCATTACTTTATTCCAAGCAGCAACAAAATCATGAACAAATTTTTCTTTAGCATCATCACAAGCATATACTTCTGCAAGTGCACGTAATTCTGTGTTTGAACCAAATACAAGGTCTACTCTAGTAGCTGTCCATTTAGCAGCACCAGTAGCTCTATCTGTTCCTTCAAAAGAATTTTGTCCTGTTGCTTTCCAAGTGGTATTGTAGTCAATTAAGTTGGTAAAGAAATCGTTGGTTAATACACCCGGACGATTTGTAAACACACCATGATTTGATTCATCAAAATTGGTTTTTAGTACACGCATACCACCTACAAGTACCGTCATTTCAGGTGCTGTTAGATTCAGTAAATGTGATTTGTCAATTAACATTTCTTCGGCAGAAATAAGTGTTTTAGGCTTAATGTAGTTACGGAAACCGTCTGCAGTAGGCTCTAATACGCCAAATGATGCTACATCGGTTTGCTCCTGTGTTGCATCCGTTCTTCCAGGTGTAAATGGAACCGTAACACTGAATCCACCGTCTTTAGCAGCTTTTTCAATGGCAGCCGCACCAGCTAGTACAATTAGATCTGCAATAGATACTTGTTTACCACCCGTTGCGCCAGTATTAAACTCTTGTTGAATGGCAGTTAGTTTATCTAAAACTTTAGATAGTTGTGCAGGGTTGTTTACAGCCCAATATTTTTGAGGAGCTAAACGAATTCTTGCACCATTAGCACCACCTCTTTTGTCAGTTCCTCTAAATGTAGATGCTGAAGCCCATGCGGTAGATACCAATTCAGAAACAGTTAAACCAGAAGATAATATCGTTGCCTTTAACTGTGTAATATCAGCAGCATCAATAAGTGTATGATTTACTGCAGGCACTGGATCCTGCCAAATTAAAACTTCATCGGGCACTTCTGATCCCACGTATCTAGAACGAGGACCCATATCACGGTGTGTCAATTTGAACCAAGCTCTAGCAAATGCATCTGCGAATTGATCCGGATTTTCATAAAATCTTTTTGAAATTGGCGCATATGCAGGATCCAATATCAACGCTAAATCGGTAGTTAGCATTGTTGGAGCATGGGACAATGATGGATCATGTGCATCAGGCACTGTTCCAGCACCTCCGCCATTTTTAGGCTTCCACTGATGTGCGCCAGCAGGGCTCTTTACAAGCTCCCACTCGTATTTAAATAAGTTTTCGAAGTAATTATTACTCCATTTAGTCGGTGTAGTAGTCCAAGCGCCTTCTAAACCTGAAGTAATGGTATGAGCACCATTACCCGTTCCAAAAGTATTTTTCCAACCAGTACCTTGCTCTTCAATACTTGCACCAGCAGGCTCTTTACCTACATATTTGCCCGGATCAGCGGCACCATGTGTTTTACCAAATGTGTGACCACCAGCAATAAGAGCAACAGTTTCTTCGTCGTTCATGGCCATACGCGCAAATGTTTCTCTGATATCTTTTGCAGAAGCAATAGGATCAGGATTGCCGTTAGGACCTTCTGGATTTACATAAATTAAACCCATTTGTACAGCAGCCAATGGATTTTCTAATTCTCTATCACCACTGTAACGCTTATCACCTAACCACTCACGCTCAGAACCCCAATACACGTCTTCGTGTGGCTCCCATACATCTTCTCTTCCACCTGCAAAACCAAAAGTTTTGAAGCCCATAGATTCAAGTGCACAGTTACCTGTCAAGATCATTAAATCACCCCATGATAATTTTTTACCGTACTTCTTTTTGATAGGCCATAAAAGTAATCGTGCCTTATCTAAATTGGTATTATCAGGCCAGCTGTTAAGTGGTGCAAAACGAAGCATGCCTGATCCACCACCTCCTCTACCATCGGTAGTGCGGTATGTACCAGCACTATGCCAAGCCATTCTAATAAAGAAAGGACCGTAATGACCATAATCGGCAGGCCACCAATCTTGAGAATTGGTCATTAAATCAATAATGTCTTGCTTAACCGCCTTTAAGTCTAATGTTTTAAATTCAGAAACATAATTGAAAGTCGAATCCATTGGATTTGACTTTTCAGTGTGCTGACGTAAAATGTTTAATCGTAATTGATTAGGCCACCAATCGGTGTTTCTTGTTCCACTACCCGCACTACCAAGTTTGGCGGAAGCGCTAGCAACCGTTGCACCTGTGTAAGGGCATTTTCCTTCTGTGTTTGTATTTTCCATTGTAATAAATTTTAATGCGTTGAGTTGCAAATCTAGTTCAATAAAACACCAAATTTGTCATTTTGTTGTCATGATTATCAGCTATTTAATAACAGCTGAAGGTCTTTTTTCGGCACCCGACTGCTTGGTTAAGTCATCTCCTAAAGCCTGCCTATAGGTATCTGCTAAACTTGTTAAAGAAGCAACGACAGAGGGATTATGCTTGGCAACATCCAGGGTTTCACCTGGGTCTGTAGATAAGTCGTATAAGGCCATTGGCACTGCTACCGAGGCATATTTACCCGGAAAACCATCTTTACCCATATCAGTAGCTTTATAGGTTTGAGATTGATGCGGAAAAACCAGTTTCCACTTTCCTTGCCTGATGGCTTTTAAACTATTATTGTCATAGTAGTAAACAAAATGATCGCGGGGGTTTGCCTGAGGCTCCTGCTTTAATAAAGACAAAATATTAATACCATCAATTTTATTTACAGGCAATTTACTTTTTGTAAGGGTTGCAATGGTAGGTAACACATCCATGGTAGCCGCTAAATTATTACACACAGTTCCGGGCGCAATAACGCCTGGAAAGCTCATAATACAAGGCACTTTAACACCACCATCCCATGCAGAGCCTTTACCCTCCCTAAGTCCTCCACTACTTCCTGCATGATTACCAAAGGTTAACCATGGGCCATTGTCACTGGTAAAAATTATGAGCGTGTTTTTGGTTATCCCATTTTTATCAAGCGCTTTCATCACTTCTCCAATAGACCAATCTATTTCCATCATCAAATCACCAAATAATCCAGCGCCACTTTTGTTTTTATATTTACTAGACACCGCAATAGGTACGTGCGGCATCGAGTGTGCTAGGTATAAAAAAAATGGCTTGTTTTTATTGTTGCTAATAAATTGAACGGCACGCTCAGTGTAAAGCGTTGTAAGTTTAGCTTGATCTTCTAAATTATTAATGGGCATTACCGGATTAAATCCTTCTAACAACTGAAGTGTTGGATACTTATATTTTTTATCGGCAGTATCTGTAACAGGTTTTCCATCATAACCAACAGGCCACATATCATTGGAATATGGGAGACCTAAATATTCATCAAAGCCATAAGACGTAGGTAAATAAGGGGCTTTAGCACCCAAATGCCATTTTCCTATCATCCCTGTCTTATATCCTCTTTGCTTTAGCATAGAAGCAATAGTTTCCTCCTTTGGATTTAAAGCCACCGTTGACCATGGCATCAGTGCCCCTGAAATACCCACTCTATTAGGGTAGCAACCTGTTAATAGTGCAGCTCTTGAAGCACTGCAAACAGCCTGTGCTGCATAAAAATTGGTAAACCGCATACCACTGGCAGCAAGCTTATTTAAATTGGGTGTGTGGTACGGATACCCACCATAACTTTCAGGATCACCATAACCCATGTCATCCATAAATATAAGTACAACATTAGGAGATGTGGATTGAGGTAGTTTGGTTTGTGCACTTATGGGTTGCAACAAAGTAGTTGACAACAATAAATAACCGAGTAATATGCGTGCGTGTTTCATAAGTAGTATATAGCACTCGTAATATAATAATAATAGACCGGAAAGCACATTTTTTAGCCAAATTCCCTACCTTTTCAGTTCTAATTTTCCAATATGAAAAAGCTATTGACACTGTTATTAATTAGCGCTATTACTTGTCAGGTAAATGCCCAAACCATTCAACTTGCCAATGGCTGGAAATTAAACCCTGCAGGAACATCATTTGCCTTAGGAGATTTGCCGCTCAACATAGAAATTAGCAGTACAGGAAAATACATGGCCGTCACCAATAACGGACAGGGCTACCAAAGCATAGAACTGATTGACCCAACATCAGAAAAAATTATAGACTCTGTTAGCATTGCAAAATCGTGGTACGGATTAAAATTTAGCACCAACGAAAAATATTTATA
>JAGWVE010000085.1 GCA_018971025.1 Bacteroidota bacterium
TGGGATAGATTCACATGGCGTTGCTCGCTTAAGTGGATATGTGCGTTTGTGGGAAGCAGGCCGTATTAATGCTACGCCTAATATTCATGTGGTGCACGAAACGCCTTCTACGGCTGTAGTGGATGGTGGCGCAGGCCTAGGCCTCGTTGTTGCGCCCTATGCGATGCAAATAGCAATTGATAAAGCAAAACATGTAGGCACCGGATGGGTTTCTGTAAAAAACTCCAATCATTTTGGTATTGCAGGCTATCACGCCATGATGGCCCTAGAACATGATATGATTGGCATGGCCATGACCAATGCAAGTGCACTTGTAGCGCCTACATTTTCGTCAGAAAAAATGCTAGGTACCAATCCTATAGCAGTGGCTATTCCTGCTGGTAACGAGCCTGCTTTTGTAGCAGATATGGCTACCACAACAGCAGCCAATGGTAAGCTTGAAATACTGCAACGCAAAAATGCTGACGCCCCCCTTGGTTGGGTGCAAGATGCTTCGGGCAATGATGTAACAGATGCTAATATTTTAAAAAAGGGTGGGGCACTGCTACCACTTGGAAGTGATAGAGAACATGGTAGTCATAAGGGCTATGCACTTGGTTCTATTGTTGATATTTTTTCGGCGGTATTAAGTGGTGGTAGTTATGGTCCATGGGCACCGCCTTTTCCTGCTTATATTCCACTACCACAAAATATGCCTGGCGAAGGGTTAGGTCATTTTTTTGGTGCCATGCGCATCGATGCCTTTAGGCCCGCACAAGATTTTAAAAGCAATATGGACAATTGGATTCAGCGGTTTAGAAATGCGACCCCTATTAATCCGGCTCAAAGAGTGCTGATACCTGGTGACCCAGAAAGAGAAGCCCACACAGCGCGCATGCAAACAGGCATTCCAATTGTAGAACCTGTAGTGCTCGATTTACAGGAAGTAGGTGCCCGTTTTGGCATTCAACTCTAACATGTGTTAGCCATCATTTTTTGTGTGATTTACGTACCTTTGCAACGCAAATTAAAAGCAATCGATTATGAAAATAATGAAGTTTGGAGGCACAAGTGTAGGTAAGCCAGAACGTATGCATCAGGTATATGAACTTATTACCAAAGACGCCGAATCTAAAATTGTTGTTTTAAGTGCGCTTAGTGGAACCACCAATGCGCTTGTTGATATCAGTAACAGCCTTAGTGCTGGTAATAAATCAGAGGCCAAACAAAAAATTGATACACTCGAAGCGCATTACCACGCGTTTGTATTGGATCTTTTAAAAACAGATGCACTCATTGCAAAAGGGAACGCTATTGTAAAAGAGCATTTCGAATTTTTAAATATCATCACTAGAATTTCTTTTAGCGATGCACTCAACAAAGATATTTTAGCACAAGGTGAACTGATGAGCACCAAATTATTTTGTTGTTATTTAGAACAACAAGGTCAAGATCATTTGTTGCTTCCTGCACTAGATTTTATGGTGCTCGATCAAAACGAAGAACCTAATTTACCACTCATCAGAACTAAGTTAACAGCATTGTTAGCAGCACATTCCGACAAAACAATTTTTATTACCCAAGGATATATTTGTAAAAATGTTCGTGGCGAAGTAGACAATTTAAAACGTGGAGGTAGTGACTATACCGCTTCGCTTGTTGCTGCTGCTTGTAATGCAA
Organism: Bacteroidota bacterium; assembly: GCA_018971025.1. Lineage (GTDB taxonomy): Bacteria > Bacteroidota > Bacteroidia > Chitinophagales > Chitinophagaceae > Sediminibacterium. Next base: position 1,660 of record JAGWVE010000085.1, read on the forward strand.
GTGTTTGTGAAATTTGGACAGATATTGATGGCATGCACAACAACGATCCGCGCATTGTTAATAAAACAGTAGCCATCGAGCAGTTAAGTTTTGATGAAGCTGCCGAACTTGCATATTTTGGCGCAAAAATTTTACATCCTACCTGTATTTGGCCTGCACAACAAGAAAACGTGCCTGTTAAATTATTAAATACCATGCAGCCAGATGCTGCTGGAACGGTTATCACCAAAGAAGCAGGAAGTGAGGGGATTAAAGCCGTTGCTGCAAAAGATGGCATCATCGCTATCAAAATAAAGAGTAGCAGAATGTTACTTGCCTATGGCTTTTTGCGTAAAGTATTTGAAGTGTTTGAAAAGTACAAGACTTCTATAGACATGATTACCACTTCGGAAGTAGCGGTGTCTGTAACCATCGATAATGATGTGTACCTAGCACAGATTGTAAAAGAGTTAGAGCCATTTGGTACCGTAGAAGTTGAAAAGGAGCAGAGCATTGTTTCTATTGTAGGCAATCATATTGCACAAACCAATTCGGTACTTAAAAAATTATTTGATGCTATCGACGAAGTGCCGGTAACGATGGTAAGTTATGGTGGTAGTGCGCATAATATCTCACTACTCGTTCCAACCACCGATCGTACAAAAACGCTTCAGTTAATTAACTCGGGCTTGTTTGGTTTGTAGTAGGAATGGCTTCAATAAACTGAAGGTTTCTAGTGATGCCTTCAAATTTTGAGCGCTTCAACGGAGATTTTTTAAACACTTTATTAAAGCCTTCTTTGGTTAAGCTGTTCCATTCTTTTGCACCAAAGGTTTCAATGGCTGTATTAGGCGTAAATTCTGGTTCTTGGTGCTGTTTGCTGAACCTGTTCCACGGACATACGTCTTGGCAGGTATCGCAACCAAACATCCAATTGTCAAATGTGCCTTTCATCTCAGAAGGAATAATAGCGTCTTTTAATTCGATGGTAAAATAACTGATACATTTATTTCCTTCAATAGTTTTATTAGGAAGTATAGCACTTGTAGGACAAGCGTCTATACATTTTGTACAAGAACCGCAAAAGTCTTTGGCAAACGGATCGTCATATAGTAACGGTAAGTCCACAATGATGGTTGCAATAAAAAAGAAAGAGCCATCCGTTTTTGAAATTAAATTTCCATTTTTACCAATCCATCCAGCGCCGGTTTTTTGTGCCCATGTTCTTTCAAGTACAGGCGCCGAATCTACAAATCCACGACCCACAATATCACCGGCTTTTTGCCTTAGCGCAGCCAGTAGTTTGTTGAGTTTTTCTTTAATCACAAAATGATAGTCGGTGCCATAGGCATAGGTCGAAATTTTAGGACTATCTGCTGGTTGCTTTTTTGGGCTATAATAATTTTGCGTAAGCGTAATCACAGATTTGGCGCCAGGTACTAATTTGGTAGGATCTACGCGAAGGTCAAAATGATTTTCTAAATACTGCATCGATCCGTGCATACCCGCGTGTAGCCATTTTTCTAGTCTTCGTGCGTCTTCATCGAGGGGCGCTGCTTTTGCAATACCACAATGCGTAAACCCCAGCAACAAAGCAGTTTCTTTAATAAACCTAGTATGTTCTTGGATCAATTGCATCTAGATATTATTTACACGCAGCAACAATCTGATCGTCAATCAGTGCTTTAAAAGAAGCCATGAGTTCTTTGTTTTCGCTTGCGGCTTCACCAGGCGTAAAAACGAGTAAAGCATATTTTCTGCAATAGTCTATCAGTGGCCAAGTTCCAAAAAGTCCAGGGCATGCTACCGTCGTTGTTTTTCCATTTTCGTCGGTGGCAAAAATCCATTGGCCCATACCATAATTCTTACCATCCAGTATAGCAGGGGTTTCTTTGATCATACCTTGCGTAGTGCTAGATTTCATCATCGTTTCAATGGCCGCTTCTGATAAAATTCTTTTACCATTAAATACGCCACCATTTAAAAGCATCGATAAAAAATTCATGTAATCATAAGCGCTTGATTGAGCGCCACCTGCAGGGTTCACAACAGTGTAACTAAAAAAATTGGTGGTGCGCATAAGAAGTGGTCTTGTAATACGCTCGGCCATCATTTGTTCAAAACCTCTTCTATTAAGTACTTCTAAAACTCTTGCAACAATCGTAAAACCAATATTGTTAAATCTAAAGACAAGGCCAGGGTTAGATAAAATTTCTTTACTAGAAGCAATGTCATTTACGAGTTCATCTAGGTTGGTAAACTTTTTAGGGTTGCTCATGTCTTTTAACGAACCAATAGAAGGCCCTTCAATACCAGTTAAATGTGTAATACAATCTCTGATGGTTATATAACCCTTAGAATATTTTGAAAATATGGGAAGAAATTTGCTTACCTTATCATCAAGTGAAAGTTTGCCTTCATCTACATAACTCATCACAAGTGCAGCTGTTAACCACTGGGTACTCGCTGCAATGGGTGCTTGTGTTTTTGGAGTAAACTCACCCACACTTTTTTCAAACACTATTTTTCCGTCTTTATATACCAGTAAAACGGCTTTGCCACCAAGCTCTTTTTTGCTTGCTTCGAGTTTGGCACCTAGTTCGGTAAAATTGAGTTGGGCATTAGAAACCTGAAAGAATAGCATGAAACCTATGATATAGCTGACTTTCATGCAGGTCATAACTGTTTTTACAGACATAATTTCCGGTTTTGTACGGTTACAAACAAATAAATGGGTTTAGTATCGTTTTTGCACACAAATTATGCATTCAAAACAATATAACTATGAATTTATCAAATTATACCATTAAAGCACAGCAAACCATTGCTGCCGCCCAACAGCTTGCTTTTAACAATAACAATCCTTCTATCGAAACAGAGCATTTGCTACAAGCAATCCTTGAAGATAAAGATAGTACGGTTTCGTTTTTGTTAAAAAAGAACAACGTCAATGCTGCCTTTGTTGCCGCAAAAATTACGGATGCAATGGCTAAACTTCCAAAAGTGCAAGGTGCTGAGCCTGGTGCGCAAATTGGAAGAGAACTCAATACGGCGCTCTTAAAAGCCAATAGCATGCTGGCTACTTTCGAAGACGAATTTATTAGTCCTGAGCATTTGCTTTTAGGATTGTTGCATGTAAATGATAGCACAGCAAAAACGTTGAAAGATGCGGGCCTCACCGAAAAAGGTTTGGTGGCAGCAATTAAGGAATTACGTAAAGGCGAAAAAATTAGTTCGCAGACACAGGACACACAGTTTAATGTGCTAAAAAAGTATGCGCGCAATTTAAATGAAGCAGCGCGTCAAGGTA
>JAGWVE010000086.1 GCA_018971025.1 Bacteroidota bacterium
CCAGCTAGCGCATTAAGTCCTTTATCTGTTATGGCAGTACTATTTAAAAAGAGTTGTTTAAGTTGCTTGCAATTAGACAGCGCGTTTAAATGTTCATTGGTAATGCCTGTAAAGGATGCGTTTAATTGTAAGAGTTGGTCCGAAATTGCAGACAAAAGTTCAATCGTATGCTTTGTAATTTTTTCGACACCAATTAAATTAGCGCGTACATAATTGGATCCATGAACAACGGGCACCACGGTAATGCCTTCTTTGTTTAATTGCGCTAAAATATCTTCGGCGATTGGGCTTGCATTTTTACTAGGCAGAATGCTTGCCACTTGATTTGAGGCATTTGCGCCATTTGAAAACGATGCCAATAATCCTTTAATAGCGGCTGTTTGTTTGGTATTTTTTACAGCAGCCGTAAAATTAGCACCCGATTCTATCCACCAGTGTAATAGCGCAACTTCATCTTTTGTAAGCTGTGGTTTTTGTACAGGGGGCATATGGTCTTCGTTGGCAGTAGGAAGCAGTATACGGTTTATTATTTCACTGCTACCTGGCTGGTAAGGGGTTAATACTTTTCCTTCTTCTCCACCTTGCATAATATAGTTGGGAAGGTCGAGTCTTAGTTTTCCTTTTTGTTTGCTTTGGCCATGACAGCTATAACATTTGGAAGCCAGGATGGGTTCAATAATATCTGTGTATACAACTGCTTCATCGATATTGGCAATTACTTTTTTAGTTTCAGTTGTACTGTTAAAAGAAGCCGTTAAATAGTCGGCTCCATGGGTAAGGGTGCCGCCATAATGCCCGGTTACCATAATAAGTGTAGTTAATACAATTATTAGTGTGCCAAACATCGCGCTCTTTTTTTGGTACATGAAATAACATACTATACTTGTAAGTGCAGTGGCAATCCCCAGCCATTGATGCTTGAAAATAATATCCTCGTTATATGCATCTGAAATAGAAAGTAAATAACCTGTTATGCAGGATAGGATCGAAAAAAACGAGCCAATGGCAAGTGCTGGCGCTACCGCCGCAGCTAAGTTTGCAAACTTTTGTTTTTTAGATGCAAAAAATAGAAGGGCAGCAAAGAGTAAAATGCCAATAGGCAAGTGAACAAAAACAGGGTGTAACCTTCCAATACCAGCACTAATCATTTGTATCATTTTTAAGCTATAATATCATGAATCACTTTACCTCGAACATCCGTTAATCTAAAGTTTCGACCCTGTGATTCGTACGTGAATTTTTCGTGGTCAAATCCTAACTGATTTAAAATAGTGGCTTGTACATCAAATGTTTCTACTTTACCATTTACAATATTGTAGCCAATCTCATCTGTTTCGCCATAGGTGGTGCCGCCTTTAATGCCACCACCTGCCATCCACATCGAAAAGGCTTCGCCATGGTGATCACGGCCTTTAAATGGCATGGTTTTACCATCTCTGTTTTCTTGCATCGGTGTTCTGCCAAATTCAGAACCCCACACAACCAGTGTTTCATCTAGTAAACCTCTTTGTTTTAAATCTTGCAAGAGCGCGGTAATAGGTCTATCAATTTTTCGACACTTATTTTTTAGTCCAATGTCTACAGCGTTGCCCGCAGAGTCGCCATGGGTATCCCAACCCCAATCAAATAATTGAACAAAGCGAACGCCTTTTTCCACCAGCTTGCGCGCAAGTAAAACGTTGTTGGCAAAACAAGATTCGCCAGGTTTAGTACCATACATTTCATGAATATATTCCGGCTCGGTACTAATGTCCATGACACCCGGTACAGAAATTTGCATTTTGTACGCAAGTTCATATTGAGAAATGCGGGATAAGGTTTCTGGATCTTGATACTCCGTATAAGACTCTTCATTGACTTTGTTGATGGCGTCGATACTTGCTTTTCTAATATCGCGGTCCATGCCAGCAGGATCTTTGATAAATAAAACAGGATCGCCTTCGCTACGGCACTGTACACCCTGATAAACACTTGGCAAAAATCCACTTCCCCAAACACTTTTTCCAGCATCCGGATTATTGCCACCCGAAGTGAGTACCACAAATCCAGGAAGATTTTTATTTTCGGTACCAAGGCCATAAGTTACCCAAGAACCCATACTAGGCCTACCTAAACGCGGTGTTCCCGTATGCATGAGTAATTGTGCAGGTGCATGGTTAAACTGATCAGTGGTAACGGCCTGAAGCACGGCTACATCATCAATGACCGTAGATAAATGTGGAAGATTTTCGGAAAGCCAAATACCACTTTCGCCATATCTATTAAAGCTTGCTTGTGGCCCTAGCATTTTAGGAACGCCTCTAATAAATGCAAACTTTTTACCAGCAAGTAAAGAAGGCGGACAATCTTGACCATCTAATTTTGCAAGCTCCGGCTTATAACTAAACATTTCTAATTGAGATGGAGCACCTGCCATGTGTAAATAAATGACCGACTTGGCTTTTCCTAAAAACGGCGGTGCTTTTGGGGCTAATGGATTGGTGGCGTCAAATATATTATTACTACCGGTGTTGCACCCGCCGAGTAAATTGCCAAGCGCAAGTGCACCAAGACCCATGGCACTCTCTTTAATAAAATGCCTACGGGTATGCTGCTGCATCACCACTTTTTGGGCTTCTCTAACTAGGCGCTGGTTATGTAATTCTTTTTGCGTCATCGGAATTAATTTTTATTAAGCCATTCGTCTAAATTAAGCATGGCGTTTGCTACTACAACAAGGGCTGCTCTATTGGTAGGTGATGCAAGTGTGCTATCACTTACTAATACTGCGGCTGCCTTTTTATTGCTTTGGTATTTTGTTACACTTGACTGATACAAATTTGCTAGCGCGTTTAACTTGCCTGCAGCAATAGGCTTGTACATCATTTGTTCGTAGCCCGTTTTTATTTTTGCTTCGATAGGTCCATTTATTTTGTCCATACTTTTTGCAAAAGAGCGGGCCATAATAATATAAGAAGAATCGTTTAATGAGGTAAGTGCTTGTAGGGGCGTGTTGGTTCTTATGCGTCTAATTACACAAACTTCTCTAGCGCCACCATCAAATGTAAGCATCGATGGATAAGGTGCTGTTCTTTTAAAATAAGTGTAGAGTGACCGTCTGTATTGATCTTCGCCTTCTGATAATTTCCAAGTATCACCATTATAAGGCGAACGCCATATGCCCTCAGGTTGATACGGCATTACACTTTTGCCATACATTTTTGGACTTAGTAGTGCACTTACGGCGAGTGTTTGGTCTCTAATTTGCTCTGCCGAAAGTCTTACCCTTGGGCCTCTTGCGTATAATTTATTGTAGGGATCTTTTTTAAGAAGCTCTTTGGTAAACATCGATTGCTGCCTATAGGTTGCAGAGAGCACTATTTCTTTCAGCGTTTTTTTAATGCTCCAATTGTGCGTGTACATGAGTTGCCATGCTAAATAATCAAGTAAGCTTTGATGTGTTGGAGATAATCCCTGCGTGCCTAAATCTTCGAGGGTTTCTACAATGCCGGTGCCAAATAATTGTTCCCAAAGTCTATTAACGAGTGTGCGTGAAACAAGTGGATTGTTTTTATCTGTTAACCACATGGCAAGCCCGAGTCTATTTTTAGGCGCGTTTTTAGGAAGGCCAGGAAGTACGGCTGGAACATCAGGCGTAACAATTTTTCCTTTTGAAAGCCAGCTACCTCTTTCAAAAACATGTGTGGGTCTAAAAAGGTCTGCGTTGGCTTCCATCATGATGGGTGTAGTTTCTGCACTCGCCATCATAAGGTCATTAAAATATTTGTAAGCGCTATCGTAACCTGGTTTTTCTTTGGAAGGAAATGGGTTACCAAATGAAAACCATTCAAATAAAATACCGTCGTCGGTGTTGTTTTTTATTTTGGGAGAATAGTACTTGAAATATAATGTGTGCGTGCCTTTGATGTCTGGAATACTTGTACGGGAATGCACAAAACCACCGCCTGTGTTTTTGATAGCAACTTCATTTACAAGCGGTCCGGTTAAACTATCTAGATAAATGCGCCAAACACCTTTATCTACCCTGGACGCGTATTTAAATAAGAGTTCTGATTTTCCCGTGAGCACTACATTTTTTAAATTACAGGTACCGTTGTTACGCAGCGTTGCATACCATCCATTAGCGCCGTTTACAAATTTGTCGCACTGAAATGCGTTGATGCTAGGTTGAAGCGTACGTAAAAAAGTAATCCAATAATTAGCCGTTGGTGCAGCAGCATTTTGTTGCAACCATTTTTTTACAGATTCAAACTTGACACTATCGGCGCCTTTATATTGACGCAGTACTGGGTTTTCGAAAGGAGAATCTTCGTCTCTAGTGTTGTTAAAAAACGCCATGAATTTATAGTACTCGTCATGTTTAAATGGATCGTACGGATGACTATGACACTGCACGCAGTTAAAACTAGTGCCCATCAGTGCACTCCAAGTAGTGTTAACGCGGTCTAGTACGGCAGCCGTTCTAAATTCTTCATTGTCGGTACCACCTTCATCATTGTTCATGGTATTTCTATGAAAGGCAGTGGCGATGTACTGAGCATCGGTAGGGCTTGGTAATAGATCGCCTGCAATTTGCTCGGTTAAAAAATCGTTGTAAGGTTTGTCTGCGTTAAAAGCATGGATAAGCCAGTCTCTGTATTTGTAAATACTTCTGCCGCGGTCTGCCTCAAAGCCTTTTGTATCAGCGTATCTAGCAAGGTCTAACCAAAGTGCGGCCCATTTTTCGCCATAGGCAGGAGAAGCCATTAAATCATTCACTAAATTTTCGTAGGCCTTATCTGAATGGTCGTTTAAATATTTTGCCGCAATTTTTTTGCTAGCAGGAAGACCCGTTATATCTAAACTAACCCGTCTTAATAGGGTGGCTTTGTCTGCCTCTTTGGAAGGACTTAATTTTTGTTCTTCTAATTTTTCTAAAATAT
>JAGWVE010000034.1 GCA_018971025.1 Bacteroidota bacterium
CTTCACACATACCTGCATAATCCCAGGCCTTTACTTTATATATTTCGATACCATTGGTGTCTGCGAATTTTTGCATGCCAGCAAGCGCATCAGAAATCGAATTTTTTGTTGTTTGTAAATTTTTAGGTACAGAAATACCATATCCGTCATCCCAAACAAAAACCGCTAATGGAACTTGTAAAACAGAAGCCGCATTGATGGTTTCCCAAAAATGTCCTTCGGAAGTACTAGCATCACCAATCGTACAAAAGCAAATTTCGTTGCCATTGTTACTTAAGCCTGCATGTACATCCTGATTTTTTTGCTGCGCTTCTCTAAAACATTTTGATGCAAAAGCAAGACCCAATGCACGCGGCATTTGACCCGCTGTAGGCGCCATGTCAGCAGAAGTGTTTTTTTGATTGGTTAGGTTTAGCCAGTTGCCATTTTGATCTACAGTTGGAGTTACGAAATGAGAACTCATTTGTCTGCCCGCACAAAAAACATCGTTGTTGATATCAGGGTCTGCGTAAAGTTGAGAAAAATATTGTTCGACAGTTGCAATGCCTGTGGCGAACATAAAAGTTTGATCTCTATAATAACCCGATCTAAAATCTCCTTTTTTGAAAAATTTTGCAACCGCTACCTGCGCTACTTCTTTACCATCACCAAAAATTCCAAACTTTCCCTTTCCTGTTAATACCTCTCTTCTACCCAGCAAACTAACTTCCCTACTAATGAGCGAAATCTTGTAATCCTGTATCACCGTATTTCGAAATCCCTCAAAGGATAACATCTCGGTTTGTGGCTCTGGCGAAGCAATTAATTCCATGGGGCAAAAATAAGATTCGGCACCCAATAGATAACGGGTATTTTTGAATTTGGGGATAAATCTCAGCAACCCTTAACAACCCTATTTTTTAACAATTTCACCTTTTTTTAAGGGTGTTTTGGGATAAAATTGAACTTTAAATGATACTTTTACGAAATACAATAAACAAAGCACGAATATGAAAAAGATTTTAGCACTCACGCTAGTTGCCCTAACTGCTACTTTAAGCGTTTTCGCTCAACAAGACATTAAGTTTGAAGAAGGCTCTTTTAACTTTGGTAAGATAGCACAAGGTACCCCTGTAACGCATGTTTTTAATTTCAAAAACACCGGTGCAAAGCCTGCTGTTGTTGAGTATTGCACTGCAGAATGCGGTTGTACCACTCCAGAAGTAACCAAAGAACCAATTTTAGCCGGTAAATCAAGCACTGTTAAAGTGACTTACAACGCTGCTAATATGGGTAATTTTACAAAACGTGTTACCGTTAAAATGGTAGGCGTTGCTGATCCTATTATTATTACAATTACCGGTGAAGTTGTTGCCGCTAAAAAGTAATTGTTAAGATTTGTATAATGATCTTACCGGCCTCCTTCGGAGGCCGGTTTTTTTTGCCCCTGCCTCAAATTGTAAACTTATATTTGCAACATGTTACAGATCAGCAAACGTGGCACAGAAATGCCCGCCTCACCTATCAGAAAACTAGTTCCCTTTGCAGAAGCTGCAAAAAAAAGAGGTACTAAAGTATACCACTTAAACATTGGTCAGCCCGACATCGAAACTCCTAAATTGGTTTTAGATGCGGTAAGACATAGTGATTTTAAAGTGTTGGAATATAGCCACAGTGCAGGCAACGAAAGTTACCGTAAAAAATTAGTAGGGTATTATAAAAGTGTTGGCGTTGATGTCAACGAAAAACAAATCATTATTACCACGGGTGGTAGTGAAGCCATTTTGTTTGGTTTTATGGCCTGCCTTGATGCTGGTGACGAAGTGATTATTCCTGAACCTTTTTATGCCAACTACAATGGTTTTGCAGTGGAAGCCGGCGTAACGGTGGTGCCTATCACTTCGCATATCGAAAACGGTTTTGCTTTACCGCCTATTGAGGCTTTTGAAGCAAAAATTACACCGCGTACAAAAGCGATTGTTATTTGTAACCCAAACAATCCAACAGGTTATTTATACAGTGCTTCCGAAATGGAGCAACTAAAAAATATTATTGTAAAACACAACTTGTATTTATTTTCAGATGAAGCCTACAGAGAGTTTTGTTACGAAGGCAAACAAATTAGTGCACTTCATCTAACAGGTGTAGACGAGCATGTTGTCATTATGGATACCATCAGTAAAAGATACAGCGCTTGTGGTGGTAGAATTGGTGCTTTTATCACTAAAAACCAAGCTCTACTTGACGCTACTATGAAATTTGCGCAGGCCCGTTTAAGTCCGCCAAGTTTTGCGCAGATTGCTGGCGAAGCCGCCATTGATTTACCTGCCAATTATTTTGACGATACCAAGGCTGAATATAAATCAAGAAGAGATCTTATTGTGACAAGATTAAATGCCATGGAAGGCGTTTTTTGTCCGAATCCGGGCGGCGCTTTTTATGCCATGGCTAAATTACCCATCGATGATGCCGACAAGTTTTGTCAGTGGCTACTCGAAGATTTTGCTTTTGAAAATCAAACGGTCATGCTAGCGCCAGCAACTGGTTTTTATGGCACACCAGGGCTTGGCAAACAAGAGGTAAGACTTGCCTATGTATTAAATTTAGAAGACATTAATAAAGCTATGGACTGCTTAGAGGCAGCATTAAAAGTTTATCCGGGTCTTATACATTAAATACATACTCGTGAACCTAAAGAGACCTTATTTATGGCAAGCATTTTTTGTAGCGGCAGTTACTTTGGGTTCCGTGTGTTTTATCAGCAACGCTTTTGCACAAAGCTATAAACCCACTTATGGTTCTGCGTTTGCTGGCAGCACTAGTATTTTTAACAACCCGGCATCTAGTGTCAATCAATCCTTTAAATGGGAGGCAACTATTTTAAGTGCCCAAGCAAACTTTAATAGCAATTTATTTTTTATCCGCAACGATTCTATTGGATTTCATGAAGGCATGTATCCAAAATATTTTCATGCCAACATAGACCTTAACTTACTCAACCTTTTATACAAGCCTAACAACAAACAAGCGTTTAGTGTAGGCATAAGAGCAAGAACATTTAACCATCTTAAAACGGAACCACTTGTTGCGTTAACAGGCATGAAAAGCATGCATGATTTTTTTATGCTAAACAGGCAAACACCTTATATAGAGGGTTTTGTTACGCATAGTGGATGGTTAGAAACCAATTTAAATTATGCGCAAGAAATTTATAGAGATCAAAAAAGCACCGTAACCGCCGGGGTTACATTACAAATCAATAAAGGCATTTCAGGTGCTTATGCTACCGTTAATAAAGTAAGCTACCTAGAAAGCACAAATGGCATAGATACCGCGTATACTTTAACTGCTGGTGGTGCTTCGTTTGGATACAGTTCTAATTATGACGAAACCATTGCAGGTACGTCAAGTAGTAGTGCTGATTTTATCAAAAACAGCAAAACAAGTATGGGCTTAAGTATTGGCGCAGAGTACTTACTCTACAATACAGAAGCACATAGTTTTCAAACCAACCATGCTTTAAATTATGCATTAAAAATTGGCGTATCCATTATGGATATTGGTGGCGTAGGTTATAAAAACAGTGCTATCAGTAGCGTGTTTAACGGCGTACAACAGGGTATTACAGACCCATTACTCGTTCGCAAAACAAGTAATATTGTAAACAGCCAACAGTTAAGAGATTCTTTATCTACGGCATTTGCCACAACAACACCAATGCCTGAAACATTTTCGATTGTAAAACCTACACGTTTAAATATAAATATTGACAAACCGCTTGGAAATGATTTTTATATCAACGCAGACCTTACGGTTAACATGCACGCGAGTGGAGGCTTAACAAAAAGAAGGGTTCGAGACCTTAATTTAATTACCCTCACCCCACGTTACGAAACCTTGCACTTGGGTGTATACTTACCCGTGCAATACAATACACAGGGGCAGCTCATGGTGGGCGGTGCTGTAAAGCTAGGACCGCTAACAGTGGGCGTTCACAGACTTAGATGGCTCACCAATTCCAGCAATATGGATAATGTGTCGGGGGGTGGTTATATCATGCTTAGCGTACATCCTATGAGTCTTAAAAAAATTAAGACGATTATAGACTGCCCAGAATAAATTATCTTACAGCACCAATCAAAATACAAGATATGGGCCATCAAATTTCTAAGACATTCCTTTGTCAAATTGCAATTGCAACAAGCTTATTTTTTGTTGTTGCTTGTAGAGAGTCTAGAGAGATTTTTGCAGAAGTAGCAGGACCCAAAAAAATACCGACATCAGTACCAAAGCCTGTTTATAAAAAAACGTTTAAACCCAGGCCCGGATTTGAACCCTTTGATGGTATTGATCATATTCCTGCTAATTACACTTTTATATACGAGCCCACTTTTATTACACAAAAGCCTGTCATAAAAAAACGAATTGGCGAAACCTACGTTCCTGAAAAGCTTACGATTAACACCTATGCTTTTACCAGAAACAAAAAAGAGATAAATTTTAGAATGAGCTACCCCACCAATTTAAAAGGGAGCTACCATAAAATTAATGCCGCAGATTCCACCAATGCTTTTAGGTTTATCAATAAATACAACGACACTTGTTACGTTACCAAATACACATTAAAAGAAGTACGTGATACCAGTATTTATCATATTGGTATAATACTTGATCATAGTGGATCGATGGGCGATGAACGCTGCACTGATTTACAAGATGCATTATCCGAAAGCCTAAAAAAAATGAGTAAGCGTAACCTTATTAGCTTATGGAAATTTGATTCAGATATTTCGTATGAGGGCACAGCATATGATAGCGCTACCATTCAAAAAATGTTGTACCGCAAAAGAGGCATGGATGGATTTGGTGGTGGTACCGCCATTAACGATGCAATGGACAGGGCGCTTGATACCATGGCCAAATACAATAAATACAAGCCAGTGCTTCTTTTATTTACAGATGGCTACGAGAATTCTTCAAAAAATAAAAATAGCAAAACCATTATTGAAAAAGCACTGGTCAATAATATTCCTGTTTTTACCATAGCTTATAGCGGTGGCGCTGACTCTGTGTATTTAAGGGCCATTGCCAACGAAACCAATGGTATGTATTTTCATTGTTTTGATAGATCAGAATTTGAAGAAGTATTTAACAACCAACTCTTTTCATTAAACCGATATTACGAAGTAAGCATGATGCCTTGCATGTTTGATTATGAAAAACTAAGCATTAGTGCAGGAACCGTGAGTGAACAAAAAGCTACCGGCGAAAAAACATTTAAGGGAATTAGAGAAACCATTTCTCTCAATATCAATTTTGAACTAGATAAATACGATATCATGTCAAGGTACGTTCAAGAAATTGAGCAGATGGCCGCTTACCTAACAAAAAATAGCACGCTTAGTATTATTATTAGCGGTCACACAGACAACCTTGGCGAAGACAATTACAATATCATTTTATCCAATAAAAGAGCGGAGGCGGTTAAGGCAGCGCTTGTTAAATTAGGCATTGCTGCGGGCCGCATTGCAACCATTGGTAAAGGCGAAACAGAACCACTTACCCCTAACGATTCTGACAACAACCGTTTTAGAAATAGACGTATTGAAGTTGAAATTGTAAAAAATTAACCCAACTGATAAAAAGCAGTAGCGTTGCCTTCAAATATTTTTTGTTGATATTGAGGAGCTACTAATTTTTCTATAACGGTTTGGTATTTGTGGTGCGTAGTTACATAATCACCTGCCAGTAAAGACACCGGCCAGTCGCCCCCTATCATACATTTATCTTCACCAAAATGCTCCAACACATAGGCTACATAAGGCTCTATAGTAGCAGCAGACCAATCATTAAAATTTTCACAACAAGTGCCTAGCCCCGAAATTTTTCCATAAAAATTAGGCATAGATGCAGCTTCGGCGATAGCGTCACCCCAAGCACCAAACTGTTCGTGGGTAGCAATGGGTGGATGGTTTAAATGATCAAATACCATTTTTAAATGCGGTATTTGCTTAGCTACTTGAATGGCTGCCTTGATATGTTCTATTTTAACACCCACCACATCAAAAGGCAGTCCATGGTTTGCAAGTATTTCTAAACTTTTAAGTACAGCAGGTTGTAACAACCAACTACTATCAGGCTCGTCATGTATTAAATGCCTAATCCCTTTAAAATATTTATTTTGTATGTGGGCTGCTAATTGCTGTTTAGCCTTTTCAGTGTCTAATAAATCTACCCAACCTACTACCCCAACAATCCAATGATACTTATCTGCACAATCAAACATAAAAGCAGTGTCTTCTAAATTATTAGCAGACTGAACCATTACTGTGGCTTTAACATGCGCCGATGCTAACTGCCCTTCAATATCCGATGGATAATAATTTTGCGCCAAAATAGACGTGTCTCCATCTAGCCAACTATACCTAACTTTTTGTAAGTCCCAACTATGCATGTGGGTATCAATCACTTTTGCCATTTTTTATTTTATTATGAGTTCATCCATAAATAACCATGAAGGATTTCCTGCCCCAGCAAAACCTGCCGGAATAGTGGTTACTGGATCTGCAATAAATGTAAGAAATTTAATTGTGGTAGGCGGTAGCGCAAATGAAACTGTTAAAGCACCTTCTTTACTATTATCAAAATTTTGTTGAAGGCCAAGGCGGGTAAATGTTTTACCATCAAGCGACCCTAGTACTTCAACCCTTGTAGGTAAATGTATCCAACTGCCGCGGCTATTAATAAAACGGGTGGTAATTTGTGTAACCGATGTAGCTGCTCCCAAATCCAGTGTGGCATGGATTGTTTTGCCTTCCCAGGCAAGCCATTCGCCATCGCTAAACCTACTATCATTTGCAACTATGCCATTTATAAATCCGGTATTCCCACTTTTATTGTAAGGCGCTTTTGGCGCATTTAAGAGCGACACTAGTTGAGCACCTGTTGCTTTATTGATAGAAAAAGCAGCAGATGCTACATCCGTGATTTTGTTGTTCACAACAACACCCGCTTGCAATTTTGCATCGCCGGTAATAGTGATAGGACCTGTATAAACTTGATCATCAACACTAGGAAGTTTTCCATTTGTATTGTATACAATTTTGTAAGCTTTCCCTACACCACCGATAGAAACGTTGATGCCGCCAGCTATGGGCTTACTCGTAATTTGCACATTGTACAAATGATCCGAATAATGAAGCCCTTTTTGTTGTAATAAAGACTGCCACCTTGTTACACGGCTTGTAAAATGATCAAAACCTGTTTTTGTTTTTGTCCATCCATTTTCGGCAATGGCCATAGCGCGCGGATACAACATAAAAGAAGCTAGGTCTTTGTTAGCAATATACTCGGTCCATAAATTACCCTGCACGCCTTTGATATAGGAAGCCTCGTTTGGGGTAAGTGCCGCAGGAACAGGGCTATAATTGTATACAGCCTCAATGGGCAGGAAACCACCAAATGCAATGGAGTCACGAGGATCCGAGGATTGATAAAAGTTTAAATAACAAGTGCCCTGTGGTGTCATAATAACATCATGGTGCTGCTTGGCCGCAGTGATGCCGCCTTCTTCGCCTTGCCAACTCATAACGGTTGCATTGGGCGCAAGGCCGCCTTCTAAAATTTCATCCCAGCCTATTATTTTACGTCCCTTGCTGTTCACATATTTTTCTACGCGTTGAATAAAATAACTCTGAAGTGCATGCTCGTTGGCAATGCCTTTTTCTTTCATAAGGCTTTGGCAATAACTAGAGCGCTTCCATGCAGTTTTAGGACATTCGTCACCACCAATATGAATATAACTAGACGGAAAAATATCCATCACTTCATCTAACACATGTTCAATAAAATTAAAAGTGAATTCGGAAGGCGCAAATACGTCATCAAAAACACCCCATGTTTCTTGTACAATTTTACCTCCCAACGTTTTTATTTTATTTTCTGTAGCGCTTGCATACATATTATTTGTAAGCTTAGTAGGTTCTGAAGGGAAACAACTAAGCTCCGGATAAGCAGCAATAGCAGCACTTGCGTGGCCTGGCATTTCAATTTCAGGAACAATATTGATATGTTTTGCAGCCGCGTATGCAACGAGTTCTTTTAACTGCGCCTGCGTATAATAACCACCATAAGGTGTATTGGTATTACCTGTTCCAGGGTATTTGCCAATTAATGTTCCACCACGCACAGATCCTACACTCGTTAATTTTGGATACTTTTTTATTTCAATGCGCCATCCTTGATCTTCGGTTAAATGCAAATGCAAATTATTCATCTTTTGCATGGCCATAACATCCAGTAGTTGCTTGATAAAAGTAATTGGCATAAAATGTCTACCCACATCTAACATAAGTCCTCTGTAACCAAACGCTGGTGCATCTTCGATGGTTAGCACCGGAATTTTTTTAGATGCTGCCTCTAATTGTAAAAGTGTTTGCATACCGTAAAAGGCACCTACTTTTGTTTTTGCCAGCACCTTTATTTGTTTCGGCGTTACTGTTAGCAAATACCCTTCGGAATTTGTCACTACAGATGCCGCACTTGAATCAATTACAATAACTGCTTCTTTGGCTACAGAACTTGTGACGGTATAAAAACCTTTTCCCTCAACTACTTTATTGGGGTAAGGAATAATGGGTAGCTGCGCTAATAATGATTTACCTACAGTCAAAAAAATCAACAATAAAATGCTACGATGCTTTTTCATACAATACGGGGTTTAGGGGCGTGTTTATGGTGTCACCAACAATAGCACCGGGGCACCAAGCTTCCCAATCGGCAAGCTGGTTATGGTTTTCAGGTTCTTTTAAGACCGTGTCTTTATCCATATAAATCATGGTCATAACCTTTCGCATATGGCCTGAAATATTAGGACCTGCGCGGTGGTACAACCATCCTCTATGAAAACTTATTTCACCCACATCAAAGGGTTCTATGACGTGCTCAAATTTGTGATTTTTTAATTCAGCTTCTAAAAAAGCCTGACTCTCATCGCTGATTTGTTTATCTCTTCCAGCCGTTAACTTATTACTACCTGCACTAAACTCGAGTGGCCCATAATTAAGCGGCGTTGCTTGTAATGGTATCCATGCGGTAACGGTGTTTTCGGTGGCTAGCGGCCAGTAATACTGATCGGCATGCCAAGGGGTATGGCCACCTTTAGGTTCTTTAAAAAGCGCCTGATCGTGGTATAAGCGCACACCATTTGTTTGCATTAAATCAGTAGCAATTTGAGCAATTCTTTTGCTAAAAACAATGTCTTTTACCGCCGTGGTATGGGTCCACAAATTCATGATTTGCAAAAATGCTTTCCCATAGGTATCGCGCTCTTCTAATGGAATTTGTTGATTATTTAAACGGTCCACCTCTTTGGAAATTACTATATTCATGTAATCAATAACAGAGGCGTCAAAAATGTTTTTAATTTTTATAAAACCATGTTGCGCAAAAAACGAAGCCTGTTCAGGCGTTACGCTAAAGGGCTGATCAAGCGCTTCTTTTATAGAAATGGGTGTTGCTTCCATGACCGTTAAAATTTTATACAATATAAAATAAATACTAGACAAAACAGCACCCGCAAACCTTAAGATACACACATGAAACAGCTCCTTAAAATCGTCTTTTTTTTACTCGTAATTAACCAGGTAAATGGGCAAGAATTTTATGTATCCCCAGCTGGCAATGATAAGTTTAACGGAACCGCTTTAGCACCAGTGGCAACACTTACAAAAGCGCAAAAATTGATTAAGAAATTTAAGGACGCCCATCCAAATTACGAGGGCGAGATAGTAGTACATATTGGAGCCGGAAATTATGAATTAGAAAAGGGCTTTTCATTAGAAGATGCTGCTACTGGTAGCAAACAAACGCCTATTATTTGGAGTGGCGTTAATAAAGACAAAGTAATTATTTCGGGAGGTAAAAAAATTAAAAGTAGTGCCTTTAAAAAAGTTAAGGACCCATCAATTTTAATGCGGGTAAACAAAACAGCTGCTGCTGCATTATACCAAGTGTCCCTTAAACAACTTGGGATATTTAATTATGGTAAACACCAAAGCTATGGACATGGACAACCCGTAATTCCTGCGCCACTTGAATTTTTTTTTAACAATGAACCGCTTACTCTTGCACACTACCCCAATAGTGGCAGCATCAAAATTGGAAAAGTCATTGATAAAGGATCTGTGCCTCGCATTGGCGACACAAGCAATAGAGGTGGCATATTTGAATACACAGATAATCGACATGCAAAATGGGCCGGGCAAAAAGATATTTGGTTACAAGGCACTTTTAATTATGGCTTTGCAGATGACAATATTAATATCGAAACAATTGACACCCTACAAAAACAAATTAAATTAGTTACGCCACATATTTACGGACTTGGAAACGGTAAAGATTTTCAGGCCTACACTGCTTACAATATTTTAGAAGAATTAGACAGCCCGGGCGAGTGGTGGTTAGATACAAAAACAGGTATTTTATATGTTTGGCCACCAAGTGCATTAGAAACTGCTAATATTAGTATTTCAATGCTTGAAACACCCATTGTATCAATTATCAATCAAACCTATACTACGCTTGAAGGCCTTACTATTGAGGCTGGCAGGGGCATGGGTATATACATAGAAGGCGGTCACCACAATACCATTGTAGGTTGTACCATCAGAAACGTTGGCACATCTGGTATTTTTATGGGTCAAGGTGCACAGGCCAATAAAGGCCCCATGAGTATTGATAATTTTGAAGGTCATCCAGTATCAGGTATTATAGGAAGTTTGCAAAACTACCTCTATAAAAATACCAGCTGGAATAGAAACGCCGGATACGATCAACAAATATTAAGTTGCGACGTGTACAACACCGGTAGTGGTGGTATTTATTTGAGTGGTGGTGATAAAAGAACTTTGACAAAAGCAAATAACATTGTTGAAAATTGTAAAGTCCACGATTTCAACAGAAGAAATAAATTTATTTGGTCGGGCATCAGCGTAGATGGATGCGGCAATAAAATAAGACACTGTGAAATTTACAATTCTGACTGGCAAGGGATATTTGTACACGGCAACGAACACATTTTTGAATACAACAATATCCATCATGTTACTTTAAATTCGGACGACACATCGCCATGGTATATTGGTAGAGACCCAAGTGATAGAGGCAATGTAGTGCGTTACAATTATTTTCATCACATAGGAAATCCAAACCGCATGAACATGGGCATTTATTGTGACGACTCTAGTGCCGATGTATTTGTTTTTGGAAACGTATTTTATAAAATGGAAACCAAGCATGGCATTTTATTTACCAATAGTGGCTGGGATTTAACCATGAAAAATAATATTATCATTGAACCCACCGATGCTACTGCTCAAATTTCGGCACACTACTACACCTGGGCAGCAGGTTCCGAAAAATCGATGTTTGGCGAAAATGGCCTTATCAGAAACCGCTTAACAAAAAGCGTTTCTTATACCACAGAACCCTACGCTAGTAAGTACCCTGGGCTTCTAGACTATTTAGATACCATACCTGGCACGAGGCAGTGGAAAGCCATGCGCGCCAACCGTAACGTATTTGCAGACAACCTAATTATTGGTGGTCCAAAAAACCCTACTAAACTTATAGGTGGACAATACGCGACCATCACAGAACGAGACAATTACATGACTATTGCTGATCCTGGATTTATTGACATGGAACATCAAAATTTTACATTACTTCCTACATCAGAAGTATTTAAAAAAATAAAAGGATTTGAACCTGTCCCATTTGACAAAATGGGACTCTATAAAAATAAGTATCGAAATTAATTGGGTATGCGAAAAGGAAATTTAGTTGGTGGATTGTGCGTGGTGTTGCGCATGTTGTTGCGCGCAAGATTGATATGGAATTTGTGCGTAGCTTTTGCGGTGCTGGCGATTTTTTTTAGGCCTTGGGCCTGTATGGCGCAAGTGAAACTTGCGCCATACAACGTAGCGTGGGCTTCACAAAGCAGCGGGCCTTCTGGCTCTATGCCCATTGGCAATGGCGATATTGGCGCCAACGTATGGGTAGACAGCAGTGGGTTATTACAAATGTATATTTCAAAAACAGACGCCTACTCCGAAATTGGCCGTCTATTAAAAATTGGAAAAATAGCTATTTGTACGAGCCCTTCTATACTGGATGGCGCAACATTTTCCCAAACACTCGATATACAAACCGGCAGTGTAATTATTAAAGCGATCAATGCAAAAAAACAAAACCTTACCTTAACCATTTTTGCAGATGCCAATAACCCAGCCATTACCATTATTGGAAAGGCAAATACGAACATTACACTTAGCATTAAAAATGCAATGTGGCGCAATAAATTAGATACGCTGCAAGGTGGAGAAAAAAGAAGTGCTTATGGCATGATGGGTGCTCCTTTTCCACTCTTACGAGAAAGAGATACCATTCTTGAAAACACCCATACACTTATTTGGGTTCATCAAAATAAATCATCTATTTGGCAGAATACCTTAGACAACCAAAACCTCTCAAAGTTTAATGAAATAGGCAAAGACCCGCTCTTATACCAAAACTTTGGAGCAGTTGTTAGCGCCAATGAAAAGGTGAGCGCCACATCTAAAAATGAATTTGAAATAAATATTACGGTACTAAAAAAGCAAACGACTGATATTTTAGAATGGAAACAAGCTGCCCTGGCGCTTCATAAAAAAACAAATGACAGGCCTGCATCTCAAAGATTCAATGCACATAAAAATTGGTGGGCAAAATTTTGGGACGCCCATTATATGATTGTAACATCTGGAGATAGCAGTCTGCAAACAAAAAAAGAAACATTTGCCGTTACACAAGGCTATCAACTTCAGCGCTACATGAACGCTTGTGCAGGAAGAGGTGGCCTTCCCATTAAATTTAATGGATCCATTTTTACCGTAGACGTTGATGAAAGCATGGGCAAAAGAAACCTAACTGGTTATGACGCCGACTTTAGAGACTGGGGCGCCAATTACTGGTTTCAAAATACAAGGCTCCCCTATTATTCGATGCTGTACAGTGGAGACTTTGCAATGATAAAGCCACTCTTTAAAATGTACACAGATGCGCTACCACTTGCAAAATATAGAACACAAAAGTATTTTAAACACGAAGGTGCTTACTTCCCTGAAACCATGACGCCCTGGGGCACTTACACCAATGACAATTACGGATGGGATAGAAAAAAATTAGCTGATGGTGTTTCTGAGAATATGTATATCCGTTATTTATGGGAAGGCAGTTTGGAATTATCTAAACTCATGATCGATTATTTTGAATTTACGAATGATAAAAACAGTTTTATAAAAGAGCATCTTCCTTTTATAAAAGAGACCATTTTATTTTATAATGCACATTATAAAAAAGACAGCACAAACCATATTCGTATTGAACCTGCACAAGCATTAGAGTCTTATTTTGAAGGGGTTATAAATCCGTTACCAGAAATTGCCGGACTTACAACGGTACTTGAAAAAATAACCGCATATAAAAATATAATTGACGATCCAGGCTTTATTAATATAGCGCAGGCGCTATTTACACAATTGCCTTCACTTCCAACACGCACCATTGAGGGTAAAAATGCACTTGCAGCTGGGTACAACCTAGGACCCCGAACCAATGTAGAAAAACCAGAGCTTTATGCAATTTTCCCTTACCGTTTAAGAGGGGTAGGTAAACCAAAAATAGAAGAAGCCATTACAGCTTGGAATCATAAAGCCAATAACGATTATAGTGGATGGCAACAGGATCCCATTTTTGCAAGTTATTTAGGATTAACAGAAGAGGCTAAAAAAATGGTGGTACATAATTTTACAACCAAACATAGTGGTAGTAGATTCCCTGCATTTTGGGGACCTAATTATGACTGGGTACCAGATCAGGATCATGGCAGCGTTAACATGCGCGCGCTTCAAAATATGCTTGTACAATCTGAAATAAATCAAACACAATGGCTAACAGCGTGGCCAAAAAATTGGAACCTGGATTTTAAAATCCATATTCAAAACAAAAAAATTATCAAAGGAAAATATACTGCGCAAAAAGGATTATCAATAATACAAGCTCTTAATAATACCCATTTCTAACCCTCTTAACTCTGCAAGACCCCTCAGTCTACCAATTGCAGAATAACCAGGGTTGGTTGTTTTTTTCAAATCATCAAGCATTTGATGTCCATGATCTGGTCTCATAGGTATTGAAACGTTTCGCTTTCGCATTACTTCAATAATTTCTTTTACCACACGATACATATCTACGTCACCTTCTAAATGATTGTCTTCAAAAAAATCGCCTCTCTCATTTCTCTTGGTGCTACGTAAGTGTATAAAATTGATACGGTCACCAAAATTGCTCACCATCCCAGGCAAATTATTGTCGGGCCTTACACCAAATGAACCGGTGCAAAAACATAATCCATTAGACATAGAAGGTACTGCATCAAAAAGCGCCTGAACATCTGCTGCTGTGCTAACCACCCTCGGCAATCCTAAAATAGAATAAGGCGGATCGTCTGGGTGAATAACCATTTTAACACCACATGATTCGGCAATAGGAATAATTTGATCTAAAAAATAAACAAGGTGGGCTCGTAATTTTGCCGCATCTATATGATCATATGCAGCAAGTGCATTTCTGAAAGCCTCCATCGTAAAACTTTCTTCACTACCCGGAAGCCCTTTAATCATATTGTGCTGGAGTTCTAATTTTTGAGCATCCGACATTTGCTCAAAGCGCTGTTTAGCCAACTCTAATTCGGTTGGCGTATAATCCTTTTCCGCATTTTTTCTTTCTAGTATAAAAACATCAAATGCTACAACAGCAGCTTTTTCATATAAAAGTGCCAAAGATTTATCCGGCATTTCGTACTTCAAATTGGTACGCGTCCAGTCCATCACTGGCATAAAATTATAGGTCACAATTTTAATGCCGCAGCTACTTAAATTTTGTATTGTTTGCTTATAGTTAGCAATGTATTTTTCAAACCCGGCTGTTTGCGTTTTAATGGCTTCATGAACTGGCACACTTTCAACAACATCCCAACTAAGTCCGGCGGCTTCAATGACTTGAATACGCTCTCTAATGGCTTCTATACTCCACACTTCACCATTAGGGACTTGATGGAGCGCAGAAACTACACCGGTGCAACCAGCTTGACGTATATCCCATAAACTCACGGGATCATTTGGACCATACCAGCGCATGGTTTGAATCATTTTTGGTTGCTCTTGCATAATCAGTTATTATTCTAAATCTTCGGCAGCAATCACGTTTACTTTAGGCACTAAAATGTGCATGATAAGCCACGCTAATAAATAAGCTGAGCCACACACAATAAACATGATATAATAAGCTGTTTCAATTTGCCCAATAGAACGGTAGTGCACAAATAAATTCTTTTGTACTGCCATTGATAATAAAATACCGCCAATAGCGCCAAACATACCACCAATACCGGTTACAGAGCCTACCGCGCGTTTAGGGAACATGTCACTTACTGTTGTAAATATATTAGCACTCCAAGCCTGATGTGCAGCTGCTGCAACACCAATAACAAAAACAGCTAGCCACATATTCATGCCACCTAGCACTTGCGCAAATAAAATTGGCAAAACTAAAAATGCATATAATAACATAGAAGATTTACGGGCTTTAAATACCGGCCAGTTCTTTTTAATAAAATACATGGGAAGCCATCCTCCAAAAATACTTCCCACCGCAGACATGGTATATACAGCAGCAACAGGTAAGGCAATAGCCGTTCCTTTAATATGGTATTGACTTTCTAAGAAATCAGGTAACCAGAAAAGATAAAACCACCAGATTGGATCGGTTAATAATTTACCAATGGCAAAAGCCCATGTTTGTTTATACTTTAACAAAGAAGCCCAACTAAATGATTTGGTTTGTAATGCATCCCCTTCCGGAATAGCATCCGTATCACTATTGATATAAGCAAGTTCGGCAGCTGATAATTTTGGATGCTCCGAAGGTTTATAGTAATGCTTGTTCCAAAAAAACAACCAAATAAAACCTAGTAAACCCGTTGCAATAAATGCCCATTGCCAGCCATAAGCTGCGGCAATAAATGGAACAGATAGTGGTGCCACAATCGCACCAATATTAGCGCCAGAATTAAACAAACCCGTTGCTAATGCACGCTCTTTGCGCGGAAACCACTCTGCTACCGTTTTAATAGCTGCAGGAAAGTTACCCGCCTCCGTTACACCCAAAGCAGCGCGCGCAACAGAAAAACCACCAACACTTTTAGCAGCAGCATGCATTACTGCAGAAACACTCCATAAACCAGTGGCCCATGCATATCCTTTTTTGGTGCCAATTTTATCGATAAATCGACCAGCCAATAATAAACCTATGGCATAAGATATTTTAAAAGCAATTTCAACATTGGTATAATCGCCATCGTCCCATTTTAACTCCGTTGTTAGGGTCGACTTTAATAAGCTTATTACGGCTCTATCTAAATAGTTAATAGTAGTTGCAAAAAACACCAAACCACAAATTGTCCAGCGGTAACGACCAATTTTTTGTTCCATATAAGTAAGCTTTAAATCGTAATTATTTTATTGCTTTAATAAGTTGTACAAGTTCTTTTGTTTGCAATTCTAATTGCGCAAAATTTTGATTGGCTAATACATCCTTCGTAATCAGCTTACTGCCAAGTCCAACACCCACAACGCCTGCCTTCAACCAAGCACCAATATTTTGCTGGGTAGGCTCAACCCCTCCAGTCACTAAAAAATCTATACCTGGAAATAATGTTTTAATCGCTTCTACAAAACCAGGGCCTAATACATTACCCGGGAAAAGCTTAACCATGGTAGCACCAGATTTTTGCGCAACATGAATTTCGGTAGGCGTCATGCAACCAGGAATCCATAAAATTTTATGCATGTAGGCCACATCTGCAACACTCGCATCAAAACAAGGACTAATTAAAAAATCGGCACCTGCTTCTATAAATGCAGTAGCATCTTGCGGCGTTTTAATAGTACCAATACCAAGTATTAGACCAGGCATTGAAGATTTTAGAGAAACAAGGTGCTTAAAATTAGTTAACGCATGCGCCCCTCTATTGGTAAACTCAACACATCTAACACCCCCGTTGTATAAGGCTTTTAGCACATTTTCACAAATTGCTACATCATCATGATAATACAAAGGCAACATGCCTTCCGACTTTATTTGATTGATGAGCGCTGCTTCTCTTTCCATTTAATACCTTGATTTAATTTGATCGATGGTTTGTTTGGTACTATCACCGAGTTCCTGCAATTTACCAAAAGCAGCGGAAGCTGCATAATTTATCGTTTCTTGATGTTCAAGACCATTGTGAAGTCCATAAATAAGCCCTGCCATAAAACAATCGCCACTACCCACTTTATCTACCACCGAATTTGCTTGAAAGCTAACGGCAACAGCTTGCTCAGTTCTAGTATCCAGGGTTGCAAAATAATCTACACCCTGGCCTTCTGGAGTAAATCTAAATGTATTAGCGACAAATTTGCAAGAAGGATTTTGCGCAAACATTACGGATGCCGTTTCTTTTGCACAGGCAGCAAACTGCTCTTTGGAACTAGCCGTTTCAGCAGCTGCAGGCACATCTATACCTAGTAAATCTCTAGCACTCCAAATATTTCCCATAATAACATCTGCGTATGCAACAAGCGCAGGCATTACCTGTGGAGGCTGTTTGCCATATTTCCAAAGTTTAGCACGGTAATTTAAGTCTACAGAAATCGTAAGCCCTAAACGCTTTGCCGCCTCCAATGCATCCAAACAAAGTGCAGCTGCTTGCGCTGTTAATGCTGGGCTGATTGCACTAAAATGAAACCAATCAGAACCTTCAAATAAAGCATCCCAATTTATTTTTCCCGGGAATAAAGCGGTTGAAAATGAGGCATGTGCGCGGTCATAAATAACGCCGGCATTTTTTAAATCAGCCCCTTGTGGTAAAAAGTAAATACCAATTCTATCACCACAAAACTGCATGGCCTCTACCCCAATATCACTAGCAGCAATTGATGCTGCAATTTCTTTGGATAAATAATTGTCAGGCATGGCAGACATATAGGTAACGGGTTGCTTCCAACCGGCCAAAGCCTTTGCCACATTGAGTTCTGCGCCACCTAAATGCACAGGCATAGAAGCACTGTTGATCCATGCCTGGTCTAATACGGGCGACATTCGAAGTAAAATCTCCCCAAAACAAAATACTTTTTTCATACTAATTCCTTACCCGTTTGATTTACAAGATAATATGAAATGAAATAAAAAAGTAGATTATTTGTCTTTCCAGCCAAAATACGCATTGGCATTGTTATAACAAATGTCTTGGATGATTTGACCTACCCACTTGGTATCGTTAGGCAATTCCCCATTTTCAATTTCGTCACCAAATAAATTACACAGGATACGTCTAAAATATTCATGTCTAGGGAATGACAAGAAACTACGAGAGTCTGTCAGCATTCCAACAAACCTACTAACAAGTCCCATATTGCTTAAAGCATTTAACTGCTTAATAATACCATCTTTTTGATCCAAGAACCACCATCCACTTCCAAACTGAATTTTTCCAGCTACAGACCCATCGTTAAAATTACCAATCATGGATGCCATGAGTTCATTGTCTGCAGGATTCAAATTGTAGATAATGGTTTTGGCCAATTTATCTTCACTATCTAGTTTATTTAAAAATTTCGATAGCGCTGATGCTTGAGAAAAATCTCCAATACTATCCCAACCAGTATCAGGACCTAGTTTAGACAACATGCGTGAATTATTGTTACGAAGTGCGCCAAGGTGATATTGTTGCACCCACCCTTTTTCCCAATCCCATTCTGCAAAATGAAGTAGCATGCAACTTTTAAACTTGCGCTGCTCTAATAAGTTTAATTCTTTGCCTCCATGCACTTTTGTAAAAATGGCTTCAATTTCTTGGCCCGTAAAATCTTCTACATATATTTCTTCTAAGCCATGATCACTCACAGAACATCCCATCGAAGCAAAAAAGTCATGTCTGTTTTGTAATGCAAATAAATAATCTTCAAATGAAGAAACAGATAAATTGGTAACCGCTTCTAATTTTTTAATATATGCTGTAAAATTAGCAGCATTTGAAACTTCCATGGCCTTGTCAGGTCTAAAAGCAGGCTTTATTTTTACCTCAAACCCGCTCTCAGCAAGTGTTTTATGGTATTCCAATGAATCGATAGGGTCATCTGTGGTACAAATAACTTTTACATTCATTTTACGAATTAAGTTTCTGATACTAAAACCATCCGTTTGAATTTGTGCACTAGCGTTTTCATACACAGACTTTGCTGTTGCAGGATCTAATAATTCATTGATGCCAAAATACCTTTTTAATTCTAGATGTGTCCAATGATATAGCGGATTACGCATGGTATAAGGTACCGTAGCTGCCCACTTTTCAAATTTCTCATAATCGGTTTTATTGCCAGTACAATAAGCCTCGTCTACCCCACTTGTACGCATTGCTCTCCACTTGTAATGATCGCCATATAACCAGGCTTGGGTAAGGTTCTCAAACTTTATGTCTTCTGCAATTTGTTGAGGTGACAAATGACAATGGTAATCGATAATAGGCATTTGCTTTGCATACTCCTCGTACAATAACTGCGCTGTTTTTGTTTGCAACAAAAAATCTTCACCCATGAATAACTTACTCATCTCTTCTAATTTTTATTTATAAACTCACTCCACGTTTCCATGGAATAAAATCGTCTTGGTTTAACAATACTGCTTTTGGAGTAATTTCACCACTAGCAGCCTTAATACAATAATCTAAAATCATTTCACCCATTTCCGGAATTGTTTTTTCACCTGAAATAATTGGGCTGGTATCGATATCAATAATATCATTCATCCTTTTTGTCAAAGCAGCATTGGTAGATACTTTAATAGTTGGACAAACTGGATTACCTGTTGGCGTTCCTAAACCTGTCGTAAACAAAATGAGCGTAGCGCCACTTGCTGCTTTACCTGTTGTAGCTTCTACATCGTTACCCGGCGTACAAACTAAATTTAAACCAGGCTTGGTAGCGGGCTCTGTATAATCTAATACATCCACTACAGGAGATGACCCACCTTTTTTAGCAGCACCCGCAGATTTAATAGCGTCTGTAATTAAACCATCTTTTATATTTCCTGGAGATGGATTCATATGAAAACCAGACCCAGCTGCAATTGCAGCAGCACTATATGCACTCATAAGATGTATGAACTTATTTGCAGCATCCGGATTAATAGTTCTGTCAATTAACTCTTGTTCTACACCACAGAGTTCAGGGAATTCAGCAAGTAACACTTTGGCGCCTAATGCAACGAGTAAATCACTACAATAACCAACAGCAGGATTTGCAGAAATACCACTAAACCCATCACTACCGCCACACTTAACACCAACCGTTAATTTATCGAGACCGGCAGGTTGTCTTTCCATTTTATTTGCCTCAATAAGACCTTCAAATGTTTTTTTGATGGCTTCGCAAATCAAATCCTCTTCACTTACAGATTGCTGCTGTTCAAAAATATAAAGTGGCTTATTAAATTTTGGATTGCGTGCTTTAATATCATTCTCTAAATCTTGGAGCTGCAAATTTTGACAGCCCAAACTTAATACTGTGATACCTGCTACATTGGGATGATCTGCATATGCAGCAAGAAGTTTACTTAATATAGCGGCGTCACCTCTGGTTCCACCACAACCACCCTGATGGTTTAAAAATTTAATCCCATCTATGTTTTTAAACTTACGGCCTTCCTTAGATTCAGCTACTAGTGATGCTGGAGAAAAATCATGAATAGGACTACCCGCTTCATACGCAGACAATAATTGTTTTGTGAAAGATTTATACTTATGTGTTACTGCATATCCAAGCTCATTATGAAGCGCTTCACGTATAACATCTAAATTTCGATTCTCACAAAATACTGTTGGAATAAACAACCAATAATTGGCTGTCCCTACCCTGCCATCCGCACGGTGATAACCCAAAAATGTTTTGGTTTTATAGGCGTCTACATTAGGAGGTGTCCAACTATAGTTATAAGGCCTAAATGCATAAGGCTCCGCAGCATGGTGTAAATTAGTGGTGGTCATGCGCATACCTACTGTAACAGCTTCTTGCACTTTTCCTACAAGCACGCCATACATTGTTACCGAATCACCAGCTGCCATATTTGACTGATAAAATTTATGCTTAGCGGCAACATCATCAACTATTTTATAAGTTTCATTTTCATACACCACCGTAGCCCCTGCAGGAATATCTTCAAGGGCCACAATTACATTATCGCTAGGGTGCACTTTTATTACTTTGTAATTTTCTTTCATTATGTATCTATTTTATTACAAGAGAAGCAAGCGTTTCTGCTACAGAGCTCGCATTTATTTTATTGATATTATCAAAAACTTGTTTATCGAAAATCGAATTAGCAACAAAACTGCTTGTTGAAGCCCATGCATTTGACATGTCTGCAGCTTTGTCGTCCTTAATTTCATAATCAACTCCAGCATAAGTACCCATGTATTTTTGAGGGGCTACTTCTTTCGATTTCATAAAAACTAAAAAAGCAGCAAATCCAAACGACATCAGCTTAGGTGCTTTTCCATTTTTTTCAACATACTTTTCAACTAAAGGAACAACGCGCATTTGCATTTTAGATGTGTATTGGACCGAAATATTTAACCATAAATGCTCAATACTCTGATTGGAAAAACGATCAATTACTTGAAGTGCAAATGTCTTTGCTTCTTCTAAAGATATATCACCATCAGCAACGAGTGGAACAATCTCCTCTAATAACATAGATGAAATGAAAGACCTAAAAGT
>JAGWVE010000035.1 GCA_018971025.1 Bacteroidota bacterium
AATCCGTGTTCCAATAAAAATTCACTTCTTTGGAATCCTGGAGGTAAGTCTTTTTTGATCGTTTCTTTAATAACCCTAGGTCCTGCAAAACCAATCAGCGCGCCTGGTTCAGCGATATTTAAATCGCCAAGCATGCCAAAGCTTGCAGAGATACCCCCAAAAGTAGGATCGGTGAGTAGGGAAATAAATGGTAAGCCAGCGTCCGATAGTTGAGAAAGTTTACCACTTGTTTTAGCAAGTTGCATTAAGCTGTAAGCACTTTCCATCATACGGGCGCCACCACTTTTACTGATCACTAAATAGGGGAGTTTATGCTCGATACAATAATCTACGGCACGGCTAAATTTTTCACCCATTACACTACCTAATGACCCGCCAATAAATTCAAAATCCATACATGCAATTACGTAGCCTTCACCCACTAATGTGCCGGTTGCTACGCGCATAGAATCTTTTAAGTCTGTGGCTGCATGTATATCATCGAGCCTTTTTTGGTAGGGCTTTAAATCGGTAAAGCCAAGTGCATCTTTACTTTTAATGTTATCAAAAAGTTCGGTGTATTTTCCGTCATCAAATAAGATGTCAAAATATTCTTGACTTCCAATGCGGTGATGGTGGTTACACTTTTCGCAAACAAATAAGTGTTCAGCTAACTCATTGGTTGTTGAAATATGGTTACACTCGGGACATTTGTTCCAAAGCCCTTCGGGTGTTTCTTTTTTATCTGCGGTTGAGGTTAAAATACCTTTGCGAATACGCTTAAACCAACGTGGTTTAGTATTTTCTTGCTCCTGCAATTCTTCGCCGGTTAAATTGGCCTCAAAATCTTCTTCTCGTTCTTTTTTCATATGTGCAACCTTTAAATATGAAGGAAAATAGACTAAGCGTTTCTGTTGATACAGTTTAAATCTTCGAAGGCTACTTCTAGGCGTTTGCTAAAGCTTTCTTCGCCTTTACGTAACCATACTCTTGGATCGTAATATTTTTTGTTGGGTTTATCGGCACCTTCTGGATTGCCAAGCTGTGCTTGAAGGTAAGGTTCGTTTTTCTTATAGAATTCGTTGATGCCTTCCCAGAAAGCCCATTGTAAATCGGTGTCAATATTCATTTTGATGGCACCATAACCAATGGCTTCTCTAATTTGATGTTGCGGAGAACCGCTACCACCATGGAATACAAAGTATACAGGTTTATCTGAAGTGTTGAATTCTTTTTGGATATACACCTGGCTATTGTGTAAAATTTCGGGACGAAGTTCTACGTTACCTGGGCTGTATACGCCGTGCACATTACCAAAAGCAGCAGCAACGGTAAATAAATTACCTACTTTGCTAAGTTCTTTAAAAGAGTATGCTACGTGTTCTGGTTGCGTATATAATTTATCGTTTTCTACACCGCTATTGTCTACGCCGTCTTCTTCACCACCGGTAACACCAAGCTCTATTTCGATGCTCATGCCAAGTGGTGCCATGCGTTTATAAAAAGCTACAGATGTTTCAATATTTTCTTCTAAAGATTCTTCAGATAAATCAAGCATGTGTGAACTAAAAAGGGGTTGACCTTTTTCTTTGTGAAAAGCTTCACCAGCGTCTAATAAACCACTGATCCAAGGAAGCCATTTTTTAGAAGCGTGATCGGTGTGGAGTACCACAGGAACGCCATAATATTTTGCTACGTTATGGATGTGTAAAGCACCAGAAACTGCACCAGCAATATTGGCTTGTAACTGATCGTTTGGCATGCCTTTGCCGGCAATAAATTGCGCTCCACCATTTGAAAACTGGATGATAACAGGGGAGTTAACTTTAGCAGCCGTTTCGAGGGTTGCATTGATATTGTTGGTGCCAATAGTATTTACGGCAGGAAGTGCAAATTGATTGTTTTTTGCATCGTTGTATAAGTTTTCTAATTCTTCTCCAAATAAGACGCCAGCTCTGTACTTTTTCATGTGTATTAATTCTAGAATGTTACGTATAAATATTAGGGTGCAAGATACTTTATTGCCCGCAAACGCCCGTTAGCTTTTATGCACCAATAGGCATTATTTCGTGAGGCTTTGAATCACGTCGTACTTTGTAACAATGTGATAATCACCCTTTTCGTCTTTGGCAATAACGGCCCCATTTTTTTGGTTGATTAAAGTGCCTAGTTTTTCTACGGGGGTTAAAAAATCGACCACGGGGTAGGGTTGTTCCATAACACTGCGTACCGATTGATTTTTAATATCTGGGTTGGTAAATATTTGTTGAAAAAGACCATTTTCGCTGAGGGACCCAACCATGTTTTGTGTGTCCATTACAGGGATATGTTCGATATCATATTTTTTCATGAGTGCAACAGCTTCTGCAATTAAATGATCTGGTGAAACTGTAATTAATTTTTGTCCGGCTCTACCACTCACGATGTCTTTAAATGTTTTCACGTCTAAAAATCCGCGCTCCATCATCCACTCGTCGTTGTAAATTTTTCCAACATATCTACTGCCGTGGTCATGAAAAATACATACCACCACATCGGTGGGTTTTAATTCGTTTTTGAGTTGTTGCAAACCTTGCAAACAACTACCTGCACTATAACCACAAAACAAACCTTCTTCTTTGGCTATTCGCCTAGCCATAACAGCACCGTCTTTATCGGTTACTTGTTCAAACTTATCAATTACGCTCATGTCATAGTTTTGAGGCACAAAGTCTTCCCCAAATCCTTCTGAAATATACGGGTGCACTTCGTTCATGTCTATCTCACCCGTGTTGTAATATTTTGTAAGTAAAGAACCATATACATCGATGGCCCATATTTGTATGTTTGGATTTTTTTGCTTGAGGTACATCGCAGTGCCCGTAATGGTTCCACCGGTTCCAGCCGTACAAACCAAGTGTGTAATTTTACCTTCTGTTTGTTCCCAAATTTCGGGACCTGTAGATTCGTAATGTGCTTGTCTATTGGCCAAATTATCGTACTGATTCATGTACATCGAATTGGGTATTTCTTGGCCCAGTCTTTTTGCAACACTATAATAGCTGCGTGGATCTTCTGGTAAAACATTGGTAGGGCACACGATTACTTCGGCGCCTACGGCTTTTAAAATATCCGCTTTTTCTTTGGACTGTTTATCGGTGGTAACAAAAATGCATTTGTATCCTTTAACGCATGCTGCAAGTGCAAGGCCCATGCCAGTGTTTCCACTGGTGCCTTCAATAATGGTACCGCCAGGTTTTAATTTTCCTTCGGCTTCTGCAACCTCTACCATTTTAAGTGCCATGCGGTCTTTGATAGAATTGCCCGGATTAAAATAATCTACTTTGGCAAGTATGGTACCTGGCCAGTTTTTGGTTATTTTATTGAGCTTGATAATAGGGGTGTTACCAATGGTTTCTAATACATTATTAAGCCACATACAATGCTAACATTTGTTTGCTTACAAAGGTAATGGAAAGGAGTGGTTAATGAATAGGGGCTTAGGCCGTAAAGTTTTGGGCAATTTTGTCGCAGAAACCTGTTTCAAGCATCTGAACTGCAAGTGCAATACTATTATGAAACGCAGTAGCCGTGCTAATACCGTGGCTAATAATTACGGGTTTGGCAACGCCAAGTACCGGTAGTCCACCATAATTTTCGAAATGAAGGCGTTTGAAATAAGCGTCTTCGCCATGGCCACGTTCTGCGGCAATGGTATGTAATGATTCGGCTAATTTAAGGGCGATATTTCCAGTGAAGCCATCGCAAACAGTAACGTTTGCTTTGGGTGTTAAAATATCACGTCCTTCGATATTGCCAATAAAATGTATTTGCTTGTTTTGTTGAAGTAGTGGGTATGTGGCTTGTGCAAGTGCATTGCCTTTACCTTCTTCTTCACCAATATTTAAAAGGCCAACTGTTGGATTGTTAACGCCCATCATGATGCTGGCGTATAAACTTCCTAAAACAGCAAATTGATTGAGCTGTTCAGGTTTGCAATCGGCATTAAGTCCAACGTCTACTAGAATACCTGTAGAGCCATCCGATTTTGGCATGGTTGCACCAATGGTTGGTCGTAAAACACCAGGGATCGCTTTGATGGTAAACATAGCGCCCACTAGCATAGCGCCAGTATTACCCGCACTCATAAACGCGTCAATTTTACCTTCAGCTAATAACTGAAAACCGATGGCAATGGATGACTGTGGTTTTTCTTTGAGTGCCTTGGCTGGATGCTCGTTGTAGCCAATAATTTGTGGGGCATGTACTAAATGCAAATTAGGTGATGTAACCTGGTGTTCCTCTAAAAGAGGCTTTACCAAAGCTTCATCACCTATGCAGTATAGGTTGACATTTGTATTGTGTATAGCTATATATGACTTGACGCCCTTAACCGCTTCAAGCGGTGCAAAGTCGCCACCCATCATGTCTATACCAATATTCATGCGCAATATTTTAAGTTCGTATATTGAACTAAAAGAAAGGCTTAGTTATGAAACTAGGCTTTAAGTGGTGCTTTTTCAGCTACTAACTTTCCTTTGTAGAACAATTTACCTTCACTCACGTGAGCACGGTGACGCACATGTGTTTCACCAGTTGTGCTGTCTTTACTTAAAGTAACTTCTTGCGCTACATAGTGTGTTCTTCTTTTTGCGCTACGTTGTTGCGAATGTCTGCGTTTAGGATTCGGCATATCTCGAAATTTTGAGTATTAATCTATGTTGTTTATTCGTTTATTTTTTTCCGTCTTCTCCCAAGTTTTTAAATTGGTCGAGACCTTTCCATACCGTGGTATGTGTATCTGCGGCTGCATCCCTTTTCATTTGCTCCAGCTTTTCTAACACGCTAGGGTTGCATCCTGTTGTTCCGTTTGGTAGGTCCTTGCATTTTTTTTGAAGTGGAATACTGAGGTTGATAAACTCAAAAATCCAATCGCTTACATGCAGGTGGCTTTCGGTTCTGCTGATGTAAAAAACATCAGGATCTTCTTCTTGTTCGTTGAGGGTATCTGGATCATCTACAAGTTTAACAATGATTTTAAACTCGTCCCATAACTGCAAAGGAAGGTCGTCGCCGCACCTATCACAAGAAGATTCCAATTGGCCATCAACGTCAAATTGCAAAAGCATAAAACCATTGTTTTTTTCAAGGTTTAATTTGACAGTGGCGGCACAATTTTTAAAATCCTGTGCTCCATAGGGTACAAAGAACTGGTCCTTAATTTGGTATTCAAACAAATGATTCCCCGGCTTCAATCCCACAAATGCTATCTCGTATTCCCGCCGATGACTCATAACCGATTTTTAAGGGTTGGCAAAGTTAGGTCAAAATGACGGAAGTCCCAAAGGAAAATGGGATATTTGTAGACATGAAAAGATTTTTTATTTACTTGGCTTTGGCGCTGCTTCTCATGGGCTTTGGCTATTTCCCGGCCCAGGTAGAGGGGTGGTATAGTGGACAGTTGTACCCAGTGCTGCTTACCATTAGGCTTTGGCTTACGGCCTGGGTGCCATTTAGTATTGGAGATTTACTTTATATAATTGTATCTATATATTTGATTTATAAGTTAATAGGAAGTATAATTAAAATTAAAAAAGAAGGTATAAAAGGAGTGAAGCCATGGCGCGTCAGCGCCATAATCCTACTTGTTTGGATATCGTTTAAACTGCTGTGGGGGTTTAATTATGACCGCTTGGGTGCGGGGCACCTGCTTCAAATTGAGCAAAAAGCGTATTCGGGCGCAGCGGTAACTGGCCTCGTAAACGAGCTTATTGATAGCCTTAATAGCACCAGAAAACAACTATCTGAGGCAAAAATACAAGTAGATACCCTCCCCGTGGGTAACCCAGCACCTTATTTTAGCTGGGCACAGGAGGCTTACCAAACGGCAAAAACCAGCTATCCTTTTTTGCCAAACAATGCCCCAAGGGTCAAAGCAACCCTTTTTAACCCGCTCGCAGATTATGTGGGGTTTACAGGATATTTTAACCCATTTACCGCAGAAGGTCAGGTTC
This sequence comes from Bacteroidota bacterium, assembly GCA_018971025.1. Classification (GTDB taxonomy): domain Bacteria; phylum Bacteroidota; class Bacteroidia; order Chitinophagales; family Chitinophagaceae; genus Sediminibacterium. The sequence goes on from JAGWVE010000035.1 coordinate 5,973, forward strand.
GCACCGATATGCCTGGATTAGAGTTACCTTTTGTGGCCTGTCACGAAACGGCGCACATGCTGGGTTTTGCCAGTGAGTCGGAAGCAAACCTTATTGGCTATTTGGTAGCTATAAAAAGTAGTAACACGTATGTACGGTATAGTGCTTACAACGAAATTTTTACCTACGCCCAGCGCGAGCAGTTGAGTATTATGGCGCAGGAAAAAGATTCGGTAGGGTTTATGGGGGCGGTGGCGCAAAATAGAGCCCGCCTTGACACCCTGGTAAAGCAGGACCGTAAAGCCGTGCGCAGGTTTTTTAATAGACACCGCAGCAGCGTGGCGCCCATTATGTCGGGAGTATATGAACAGTATTTGTTTTTAAACAAACAAAATGCAGGACTCAAAAGTTACGACGAAGTAATAGGTTGGCTCATTGATATGAAACGAGAAAAAAAATAAATATGAACAATACGCTAAAAGCAGTACTCTCTATTACTCTATGTTTTATTCTAGGATCCAGTGGTGGACTGATTACCATCAACGAAATACCAGGCTGGTATGCGGCACTACAAAAGCCTAGTTTTAATCCACCCAATTGGCTCTTTGGTCCGGTTTGGACGGCCTTGTATATTATGATGGGTGTAGCTTTTTATTTGGTGTGGCGCACGCCGCCTTCGGCGGCGCGCAAAAAAGCGCTGAGCGCTTTTTTGGTTCAGTTTGCACTGAACTGCGCCTGGACGCCCATATTTTTTGCATTCCATCAATTAGGTGGCGCGCTTGTAATAATCGTGCTAATGTGGACCGCTATACTGCGCACGATTTTCCTATTCGCTCCATTTTCAAAAACGGCGTCGTGGTTACTCGTCCCTTATATTAGTTGGGTGAGTTTTGCAACACTGTTAAATACTGCGATCTGGTGGTTGAATTAAAAGAAAAAAGTGCCTTAAAACTTGTTCTTCCACATCATGCTCTCAATAGGCTTGTTGGGTTGACCTGAGTATTTAGCGTTAGACTTTTGGTTGTACTTCACTTCAATTTCGCCATCCACCGGGAAATAAATGAGTTGCCCGATAGGCATTCCCTTGTAGACACGCACGGGTTGCTTGCAAGAAATTTCTAGTGTCCAGTTACCACAAAATCCTACGTCACCTTTACCAGCTGTTGCGTGGATGTCTATACCCAAACGACCTGTAGAAGATTTACCTTCTAAGAAAGGAACGTGTGCATGCGTTTCTGTGTATTCGAGTGTTACGCCTAAATAAAATTTACTAGGCTCTAACACAATGCCTTCGTCCGGAATTTCAAAATATTCGATGGTGTTGTGCTTTTTTGCGTCTAATACTTCATCTACATAAAGCGCCATGGTACTTCCTAGGTGAACGTCATAACTATTGCTACCTAAATCTGCTCGGTTATAAGGCTCAACCTTGATCGTTCCTTTCTCCATTTCTTCTAAAATACGCTTGTCTGTCAGAATCATTTTTGTGTTTATTTATGGTTGGAATGCAAATAAATCTTAAATCTGCAAACTAAACCGCTATTATTGTAAGATGCCACTCTTTTATCAACAAAATATTAACGACAGCACCCGCCTTGCTATTTGGGATTTGCAGGAAGAGGAAGCTTTTTTTGGTGGTTTTACAGAGATTGTGCACCCCCAAAAAAGGCTACAACACCTTGGTGGACGCTATTTGCTGTCTTTTTTGTTTCCAAATTTTGATAAAGCAGCCATTGCCATTGCGGCGTCTAAAAAGCCTTTTTTACCAGACGGCTCTTTTCAGTTTTCTATTTCACATTGCACCCAGTTTGCCGCTGCTCTGGTAAGTAGCACACAGCGGGTTGGTATCGATATCGAAACCATTACTGAAAGAGTGCACCGGATCAGGCACAAATTTTTACATGCGTCAGAGCATGACATGTTGGAAAAAAACGCTTCAGAAATACTTACGCTTACAGCGCAGCTTACTATTATTTGGTCTGCTAAAGAAGCCATTTTTAAATGGTGGGGAATAGGGAATATCGATTTTAGCGAGCAAATGATATTGGATCAAATGCCAGTGGCGCAAGACGGAATTTTGCCGGCCAAGTTTATAGAAAAAAATGGCACCGAGCATCCGCTAGAGTTACATTATAAAGTGCTTGATACCATTTGTTTGGTATGGGTATGTAGCAAATAGTAATTCAAATATTTATTACTCGAGTAAAAGCGCATCATCATCGGAACTGGTGATACTTAAATTTACAGCGTCGGCACCGGCAATACCTTCTACAGATCCTTTAATATGTGCTGCATTGAGTAATACTTTTTCGAGTTGTTTTTCGCGAGACTTCCAGAGTTTTTCCATCATGTCACGCTCTTTTTGAATACTGAGTTTCATGCTCATAAAACCTTCTCTAATGGCTTTCCACTGTTCACTAAATTCGGAGCTGGTTAAATAATCGTAGAGCATCACCATTTTATCGCCTTTGTTTTCTTGGCTTTTTTTAGCTTCTGCAATTTTTAATAAAGCATTGCGCAGCAGGAGGGCCACACTTCTTACTTCGGTAAACGTACAAATGTATACGCCATCTTTTTCACCAAAACGGTCCATGTCTTTAGGCAGTGTTTGGGTAACAATGATGGCAACATCGGCACCAAGGGTGCGCATGTCTGATTTTAATTTTTCGATCCAGTCGTTGGCAAAGTCTTTGGTACGCTTACTTTCATAAATAATTTTACCCGACTCACTACCAAATTGGTTGCGCACTGTTTGAATACAATCGGCACCTCTCACACCTTTACCTACTTCTTCAATTTTATCAAAAGGGAATGTGGTTTGTAATAATTCTTCGAGCATTAATTCCTGTACTTCACCTTGTAGTTGCATGCTGCCTTGTTCTTGTTTGCGGCGCATTTCTTCTACCAGTTTTTTCTGGTCTTCAATTTGCTTTTCTAATTCTTTGGTGCGAAGCGCGTATTCCTGTTCTTTTAATCCAATTTTTTCTGCTTCTTCTTTTGCGAGTTGCTCTTGTAATTTGCCGCGTTCTTCCATTAATTTTCTTTGCAGCGTTAGTTCTAATTCAGCCTCTTTTGTTTTGAGGCTTTGTTCTTTTTGTAAAAATTCTACTTCTTTGGCGCGGGCCGCGTTTAGTTTTATTTCTGCCTCAGCAGCATTTTTTTGAAACTGCTGTAACTGCGCTTCATACTCCGATGCAATATTTTTTTTGAGATTATTTTCGAGTTCGGCATGCATCTTTTTTTTCTCTGCCTCTATGAGTGCAGCCGTTTCAATTTCTTTTTGTTTTTGCCATTCCTTCATTTGTCCGCGCAGTTCATTTTGCACTTCTTCTCTAATAGAATCACCAGGTTCAAACGCGTGGTTGCACTTAGGACAATGAATTATGAAATCAGCCATTTTTGTATTTTTTTTCAATGTACGAACGATCTATGAAACAAAAAACCCAGAACGGGTCTGGGTTTGTGCGGAAGAGGAGATTCGAACTCCCACGCCCGGTAAAAGGCGCTACCACCTCAAGGTAGTGCGTCTACCAATTTCGCCACCTCCGCAGGCTTTTTGGGGATGCAAATGTATAGTAAAAGCGCAAAATTTCGCGCTAAAATTTACAGTTGCAAGGGTATTTACATTCTTTCCGGAACAGGGATACCTAGTACACCCATTCCTGTTTTAAGGGTCTTGGCGGTTAGGGCGGCAAGCTGTAACCTTAGTATTTTCTTTTCTTCGGTTTCTGCATTTGTGATGGAATGCTCCGCGTACAATGCGTTAAATGTTTTGGCTAGGTTAAATATAAAAATGGCCACTTTAGAAGGGTCAAATGCTGTTGCTGCGTCTTCAAGCATGCTCGTAAACTGCTCCAACTGTATGGTCACTTCTTTTTCGAGCGGCAACAGTGGGGTAGCGGTTCCTGTATATTCGGCTTTAGTGGTGCTTTCCGCCTTTCTTAAAATACTTTTAATCCTTGCGTGTGTGTACTGAATAAACGGTCCGGTAAATCCATGAAAATCGATACTCTCTTCTGGATTAAAGATCATTTTCTTTTTAGGATCTACTCTTAGCAAGAAAAATTTAAGCGCACCAAGTCCAATGGTATGATAGAGCGTTTCTAATTCTGCTGCTGTAAAATCTTTAACCTTACCAAGCTCTTCTGTTTTTTGTTTGGCAATATCAATCATGGCGGCCACTAAATCATCTGCGTCTACCACTGTGCCCTCTCTACTTTTCATTTTGCCGGTAGGTAATTCCACCATGCCATAACTTAAATGATAAATACCATCGGCAGCAGGCAATGCTAGTTTTTGACAAATTAATTTAAGCACTTTAAAGTGATAATTTTGTTCGTCACCCACTACATAAATGCTTTGGTCTGCATTAAATTCTTTTTGCTTGGTTTGTGCAAGTCCAATGTCTTGTGTGATATACACCGATGTGCCATCTTTTCGTTGCACTAGTTTTTCATCAAGGCCATCGGTGGTTAAATCTATCCAAACACTACCGTCTTCTTTTTTATAAAATACATTTTTAGTGAGGCCATATTCTACCAGGTCTTTACCAAGTAAGTAGGTTTCGCTTTCGTAGTATGTTTTGTCAAAATCGCTTCCAATACTTTTGTAGGTTACGTCAAATCCTTGGTATACCCATCCATTCATATTACGCCACAACTCAAGTACAGCAGGGTCTCCAGCTTCCCAGTCGAGTAGCATTTTTTGGGTAGCTTTCATAATGGGCGCTTCTTTTTCTGCAAGCTCGGTAGTCATACCAGAAGCAACTAATTCTGCAACTTCAGCCTTATACGCATCATTAAATTTTACATAATAATCGCCCACAAAATGATCGCCTTTTTTACCCGTCGAACTTGGAGTTGCGCCATTTGCAAACAATTGCCAAGCAATCATACTCTTACAAATATGAATACCTCTATCATTTACAATACAAGTTTTAACTACTTTATTACCCGCCGCTTCTAAAATGGCTGCAATACTCCAACCTAAAAAGTTGTTGCGTAAATGGCCAAGGTGAAGTGGTTTGTTGGTATTAGGCGAAGAGTATTCTACCATCACCGTTTTTCCGGTAGGAGCAGTGGTTGTTTGACCAGCGGTTTCGCTATGAATAAACCCATGCCAAAAAGCATCTGAAATCGTAATATTTAAAAATCCTTTGATGGTATTGTGTGCCGTAAATAAATGAGGGTGTGTATGTACCAAATGATTACCCAACGCTTCGCCAAGTGCATCCGGAGATAGTTTTAATTCTTTTACAAAAGCAAATAATACAACGGTATAGTTGCCCTCAAATTCTGGCTTTGTGGCATTTACTAAAATGGCACTAGGAGGTACCGATACCTGGTATAAGCTAAAAAGGGCTTCCGAAGCTGCTTTTTTGAGTTGATCTACAAGATGCATGAATAATCTATTTGTTTGGCCGTGGCAAAAGTAATTAATTAAGGGCTACCTTCGTCCACTAGTATGCAAAAGCTGCACGAACATATCCGCGGAGGGATCTTACAGCTAGTAGATTTGTTTTATCCGCTTTTTAGGCGCATCATGCCCCATCAAACCTTTAGGTATGCGGCTTGTGGTGGCTTTAATACCGTTTTGGATATCGGGTTGTTTTTTGTGAGCTACAATTATTTGTTTCATAAAGAGCCCCAGCACATTGGCTGGCTCACCATTAGCCCACACATAGCTTCTTTTTTATCGGCCTTTTTGGTAACCTTTCCCATCGGTTTTTACCTGAGCAGATACGTGGTTTTTCAAGAAACATCGGTAGCCAAAAAAGTGCAATTGTTCCGTTATTTTATTGTGGTACTGGGTTGCCTTATTTTAAATTATATTTTTCTAAAAATCTTTGTAGAAGTGTTGGGTTGGTATGCCACGCCTTCTAAATTAGCCACCACCGTTTTTGTGGTTGCCTTTAGTTATTTCATGCAAAAATACTTTACGTTTAAAGCCGTTGAGGCAGGGGCTGATTAAGTTATATCAAGGTTTTTGAACGTATCTAAAAAGGCTCCCCGTTTTTTTAGTCTCCCCAAATACATTTTTGTAATCAGGTCCGGTGTATTCAAAAACAATTTGTTTAGAAGCTGGTACTGCATTTAAATTGTTTGTTGGCATAGCAATAAATGTTGCAGGAAAAACGCCCGTTAAATTATCTTTTATGGTAAAGCCGCTGATGCTTTGTAAGCGCCAGCTAGCCGCCATGTTGCCGTGTACTTCAAAATGGTAATGCCCTGCACTGTCAATGTTGGTAAGCCATATAAGTGGGTATTCAAAATTATAGGGGCCCCAATTTGTAATGCGCATTTCGGTTAATCCGCTGGGGAAATTTGTGAGTGGGATACTGGTTGCTTTTACTTTTTGTAAGCGTTTGTCTACGGCGTAATCTAGTCCTACTTCTTCGTTTTCTTTGGTCGAATCCATTTCATGAATACGTTCACCTAATTTGTAATACTGAGCAGCATTTATTTTAGTGTTGCCACTCAAATAAATACTATCGGTACCCAAAATGTCATACACCGTGCTATTATTTTCAAAACTATTGGTAGCGATATAATAATTTTTACTGTCTGTATTTTTTAATTGAGGATATTTCCAATCAGCAGGTTGTGTTGCGCGAGACCAAAGTTTAATACCTGTTTTATCTCCTTTAAAATTATTGAGCGCAATATTGATGTTTTGTCCATGCTCTATTGCAATGGCAATTCTGTTATCCGAAAAAATATTGTCTGTAATATCTGTTTCATAACTATACCCGCCCCATACACCATGGTCACAATTGGTAATGGTATTTTTCATAATCAGGTTACTACTAAACGTAACTTCTACGCCATTGGTAGGGGCATATGAAAAATCGTTTCCATAAATAAAATTATCGTTACAGCCACCAAGCCCAGTATCCATAGTGGTTTGGCCAGCCCATAAAAAAAATCCATCGCCCGAGTGCGTTGCCGAATTGTAAGCAAAAATATTATGGTTACACTGTTCAAACACAAGTATGGCAGCACTGTCTTGTCCTCTTCTGTATTTTTTATAATGATAGCCGCGCACATTAAAATCTAGCTGATTGTGGTTAATATTATTATAGGAGCTTTTATAAAGGCCTATGCCAATGCCAGAGTTAAATGAAAAATTATTATCAGTAACTAGTGCATCATTGCAACTGGTAAGCATGAGCCCACACTGTCCGTTTGTAACGGTATTGTTTGTGATGGTAGCACCCTTACAGTTTTTTATATAAATACCCGCACCATAGCGCATCCATTCGTCCTGTTCATTTTGATGGTAACTCATCCAGTCGTCTTCATTTTCTTTTTCATAATTACTTTTTAGGGTGTCTCTATAATTATAACTGAGATCGCAATTGTCGATGGTAAGCGCTTCCACACTATCAGCTTTAATGCCAATTTTATATCCTTTTATAGTTGCGTTTTTGATGGTAATATGGCTAGATCCTGATTTAATTTCGATGGCAATACCTGTAAACTGGTTGGGTGCAAAAGAGGGGATATTTCCGGCTCCATCAATTATCACACCGGCTAAATCTAGTACTATGTTTTTGCCCTCTATAACAATAACACCATCTTGTTTTTGTATGGTATTGGTGTCCTTTGTGGGGAGGGAATAATGACCGGGCGCCACCAAAATGGTCTTTTTAATATGCATTCCAACTGACGGAATGGTTGCTTTTTGGGCTCTAACCCTGACATTTAGGGTGGAGGCTGCTATAGCCAAGAGGAGTAAAACAAAGCTTCTCATGCTTAAAACTACCTATTTTGGCTAAAAAAGGCTGACATTTTTGCACTTTTTGGCTAGATGGCATAAAGATTGGGTATATAGTCCTGATTATTAATCTGAAATTCAATTTATATGGGAAAAATAATAGGCATTGACCTCGGTACCACAAACAGTTGTGTAGCCGTAATGGAAGGTAATGAACCAGTTGTAATTGCAAATGATGAAGGACGTAGAACAACGCCTTCTGTAGTTGCCTTTTTAAAAAATGGCGAGCGTAAAGTAGGAGATCCTGCTAAGCGTCAGGCCATCACAAATCCTCAAAACACCATTACCAGCGTTAAGCGTTTTATGGGTCGTCGTTTTGATGAAGTAACAGAAGAAATTAGTCATTGGAGTTATAACGTTGCAAAGGGTGATAACAACACCGTTCGTGTAGCGATCGATGATCGTATGTATACACCACAGGAAATCTCTGCGATGGTATTGCAAAAAATGAAAAAAACTGCCGAAGATTATTTAGGCCAAGAAGTAACAGATGCTGTTATCACAGTGCCTGCTTACTTTAATGATGCTCAGCGTCAGGCAACTAAAGAAGCGGGTGAAATTGCAGGCTTAAATGTTCGTCGTATTGTAAACGAACCTACTGCAGCAGCACTTGCTTATGGCTTAGACAAAAAAAATGCAGAACAAAAAATTGCTGTATTTGACTTAGGTGGTGGTACGTTTGACGTATCGGTACTTGATTTAGGTGATGGCGTATTTGAAGTAAAATCTACCAATGGTGATACACACTTAGGTGGTGACGACTTTGATAAAGTTATCATGGACTTTTTAGCTGATGAATTTAAAAATCAAGAAGCTATCGATTTACGCAAAGATCCAATGGCGCTTCAACGTTTAAAAGAAGCTTCTGAAAAAGCTAAAATAGAATTGAGTGCTTCTGCCGAAACAGAAATTAACTTACCATACATCACAGCTGTTGATGGCGTGCCTAAGCACTTAGTGGTAAAATTAACGCGTGCAAAATTTGAAGCATTAGCTGATAATTTATTTACTCGTTGTTTGAAGCCATGTGAAGCAGCATTAAAAGATGCTGGCTACAGCACTTCAGATATTGATGAAGTAATTTTAGTGGGTGGTTCTACTCGTATTCCTAAAGTACAAGAGATTGTAGAAAAATTCTTTGGTAAAAAACCTAATAGAGGTGTTAACCCAGATGAGGTTGTTGCATTAGGTGCAGCGATTCAAGGTGCTGTATTAACCGGAGAAGTAAAAGATGTATTGTTATTAGATGTTACGCCACTTGGCCTAGGAATTGAAACCATGGGTGGTGTGATGACAACGATGATTCCATCTAACACAACCATTCCAACTAAAAAAACAGAAGTATACTCTACAGCGAGTGATAACCAACCGGGTGTACAAATCCATGTATTACAAGGAGAGCGTCCAATGGCCAATCAAAACAAGAGCTTAGGTATCTTTAATTTAGATGGTATTCCTCCAGCACCTAGAGGTGTTCCTCAAATCGAAGTAACTTTTGATATCGATTCAAATGGTATCTTAAGTGTACACGCAAAAGACAAGGGTACTGGTAAAGAACAAAAAATTAGAATAGAAGCGGGTAGTGGTTTAAGCAAGGAAGAAATTGAAAAAATGAAAGCCGAAGCTAAAGCCAACGAAGCAACTGATAAAGAAGCACGTGAAAAAGTAGAAAAATTAAACCAAGCGGACAGTCTAATTTTCCAAACGGAAAAGCAGTTCAAAGAGTTTGGTGATAAAATTTCTGCCGATAAAAAAGAGCCAATCGAAGCAGCGCTTACTAAATTAAAAGAAGCGCATAAAAATCAAGACATCCCAGCAATCGATGCTGCTATGGCTGAAATGAATACTGCTTGGACGGCTGCTTCTGAAGAAATCTACAAAGCGCAACAAGCTGCTGGCCCAGAAGCTGGTGCTGCAGGTGCTGACGCTGGTGGTGCACAACCACAAAACGACAACGTAGAAGACGCGCAGTTTGAAGAAGTGAAATAGGTTTTACTTAGGATGAATAAAAAAAAGTCCCCTGTATTTTACAGGGGACTTTTTTTGTAAAGAATGTTGTTATTTAATAATGCGGTAGCACCAGCGTTTTAGTTTTCCTTCAAAATCAAAACCGGTTGTCGTTTTTGTGATGTCTTTAATGCTGCTAGCTTTAATAGCCGCTTCGTCTAAAATAAATTTTGTAAAGTTGGTGCTAAAATAAAGTGTGCCACCTGTTGTTGTTGCAGCTAGCATATCATTGATAAGCTCGACATGGTCTCTTTGAATGTCTAAAAAATCTTTCATACGCTTACTATTGCTAAACGTAGGAGGATCCATTACAATCAAATCAAAACTATCCGGGGCAAGGGTTTTTAAATACTGTTTTACGTCGGCGTGGATATAAAAATATTTGCTTGGGTCTTTTAGTAGGTTAATAGCCATATTGGTTTCGGCCCAACCCAAATAGGTTTTGGATAAATCTACAGAGGTTACTGAGGCTGCTTCACCAGCTGCCGCATACACCGAAAAAGATCCCGTGTAGCAAAATAAATTAAGGAACCTTTTGTCCTTTGCTTCTTTGCGTACCATTTCACGCGTAATGCGGTGGTCTAAAAAAAGACCTGTATCTAAATAGTCTGTTAAGTTTACCTGAAATTTTAAATCGTTTTCAAGCACCGTAAAAAACTCCTGCTTGGTATCTACTTTTTCGTACTGCTCGTCTCTATGAGACATTTTTTTTCTTTCACGCTTGTAAATACTTGCAAGGGGCGTGCCCGTTACTTCGCTAATAATTTCGAGCGAGGGTTGAAGCCATGCATCATGCTCTTCGTCGGTCATGCCATGCCTTCTTACATATTCAGAAACGTAAATTTTATTTTCGTAAGCCTCTATGCAAAATGGAAATTCGGGAAGGTCATGCTCATAAATGCGGTAACAGCCCACACCGGTGCGCCTAGCAATTTTACTACGGTGTTTAAACACTTTGGTAAGTCTATTGCTAAACATTTCTAGCTTTTGGGCTAGCGGTAAACCTTGTTTTTTTTCTATTTCTTCTTCCATGGATTATTGTAAAGCAGCGAGAGCGTCTTTGATACGCGCCCATGCTTTTTCAATATTTTGCATGCTATTTGCAAAAGAGAAACGAACACAATTAGGTTCTCCAAATGCATCACCCATAACGCTTGAAACATGCGCTGTATTTAATAAGTACATGCTAAAGTCTGCGGCGTTTTTAATGGTTTCTCCATTTGCAGATTTACCATAATACGCACTTACATCTGGGAATACATAAAAAGCACCTTGCGGTTCAAAGCAAATAAAACCAGGCATTGCTTTTACAAGTTCTAAGGTTCTTGTTCTTCTACGTGTAAACTCTTCGGTCATTTCTAATGAAGGTCTTAAATCACCAGTAAGCGCAGCTACTGCAGCTTTTTGCGTGATAGAACATGTACCACTTGTAAATTGTCCTTGTAATTTTTCCATGGCCTTTGCAATGGTGGTGTTAGATGCAGTATAACCAAGTCTCCAACCGGTCATCGCAAATCCTTTACTAAGGCCATTGATTACAACAACGCGGTCTTTGATGTCAGCAAATTGAGCGATGCTCTCGTGCTTCCCTTCAAAATTGATGTATTCGTAAATTTCGTCCGATAAAATAATAATGTTTGGATGCTTTTTAAACACTTCTACAAGCGCTGTTAATTCAGCAAGGGTATATACAGCACCAGAAGGATTACATGGCGATGAAAACATAAACACTTTTGTGTTTGGTGTAATCGCTGCTTCTAACTCGGCAGGTGTTGTTTTAAATTGGTTGGCAACAGTAGTTCTAATTTCAACGACTTTGCCACGTGCAATTTTTACAAGTTCTGAGTAGGTCACCCAGTATGGTGTTGGAATAATAACTTCATCACCTTCGTCTACTAAAGCTAAAATAGCGTTTGCTAAACTTTGCTTAGCACCGGTAGAAGTCACAATATTTTCAGGTAAATAATCTAAGTTGTTGTCTCTTTTTAATTTGGTACAAACAGCCTCTCTCAAATCTGCAAAACCAGCAACAGGGGTGTAGTGGCTCCAGTTGTCATTGATGGCTTTAATGGCAGCATCTTTAATGTGCTGAGGTGTATCAAAATCTGGTTCTCCTAAACTAAGGTCAATTACATCAATGCCTTTAGCCCTTAATTCACGACCTAATTTGGCCATTTTGAGGGTTTCTGGTTCAGCGAAACGATCAAGGAGTGTAGAGAGTTGCATGCTTATTATATTATTTGGTATAAAAAATGGGTTCGATTGCGGAGCAAAGTTCGTAAAACTTGAGCATACTATCGACTATTGTAGAAGGTCTATACGGATATTGGGGATAAGTTAGGATTGCTATTAAAAACGATCATTTTGCTAACTTTTGTTAGTTTTGATAATCCAAAACATCCTGTATGACGGATCATGAATTTATTTCTGTGTTTGATATGTTTAAAATTGGTGTTGGACCATCCAGTTCACACACACTTGGTCCATGGAGGGCGGCCCTTGATGTTATCAAAAAGTACGATTTTGCAAACAAAGGGGATCAGGTAAGTTCCATTCAGGTATTATTGTATGGATCGTTAGCTAAAACCGGAAAAGGGCATGGCACTGATATTGCTGTCATGCTCGGGTTGATGGGTTTTGATCCTGAAACCATAGATGTTACTTTAATGGATGAAATGATAGCTACGGTTTCAACAACGCATCAATTGCACTTGAACCATCATGCATCTATATTTTTTAATCCGGCAAAACACATACAGTTTTTAAAAAGTGAATCACTTCCATTTCATCCAAATGGATTAACATTTTTAGTTGCCTTTAATGATGGTAACAATGTAGCCGAAACTTATTTTTCGGTGGGGGGTGGTTTTATTGTTCAAGAAGGCAAGCCTTTGCAACAAAAAGAAATCGTCGATATCCCATTTCCTATCAATCATGCCAATGATTTACTGCACTGGTGCATGAAAACAGGTTTAACAATAAGTAGTATTGTATTTGAAAATGAACTTGCGTTTCGATCAGAACATGATATAAAAAATGGAGTACTTGCAATTTGGGATGCAATGCGGGAATGTATGTATAGAGGCGTACATAAAAATGGCATGCTCCCCGGTGGGTTAGCGGTAAAGCGGCGTGCATATGAAATGAATAAAAAATTATTAAAAGATGTCCCTTATCATGGATATAAAGAATGGATATATCAAATCAAAAAAGCCGAAAATAATTTTAGATACGTACTAGATTTTGTGAGTGTTTTTGCGCTTGCTGTTAATGAAGAAAATGCATCATTTGGTAGAGTGGTAACAGCACCCACCAATGGGGCTGCTGGCGTAATTCCTGCTGTATTACAATATTATATTTGTTTTTGTGACAAAGAAATTTCTGATGATTTGTTAGCAGAAAAAATCATTTCTTTTTTACTTACAGCTTCTGAAATTGGCGGCTTGTTTAAAAAAGGTGCTACTATTTCTGCGGCGATGGGTGGTTGTCAGGCTGAGATTGGTGTATCTGCAGCGATGGCTGCTGCAGGATTAACAGCAGTGATGGGAGGCTCACAACGTCAAGTGCTGATGGCTTCAGAAATTGCCATGGAACATCATCTAGGACTTACATGTGATCCAATTGGTGGACTCGTTCAAATACCATGTATAGAAAGAAATTCGATGGGAGCTATTAAAGCAATAACTGCTTCACAACTTGCACTTCAGGGTACGCCAGATTATGCCATTGTTAGTTTAGATAAAGTGATTCAAACCATGTGGGACACAGCGCAAGACATGAATAGCAAGTACAAAGAAACCGCGGATGGTGGACTTGCGGTACATGTGCCCATTAGCTTGTCGGAGTGCTAAAAAAGTTATACTAATTCCTCGTCAGGTACCAGCGCATAGTTTTTTATCTCGTTGTAAAGGGTGCCACGCTCAATGGGTTCTCTCTTAACTTGTTTGATCAGTCTAACAAGTTCGGCGGTACTCATAGTAGGTTTTTGTTCTTCACTACCTGCCATGGCATATATTTTGGTTGAATCATCGATGGTACCATCTATGTCATTGACGCCAAACGATAATGTGAGCTGTGCATTTTGTCTACCAAGCATTGGCCAGTATGCTTTTAAATGTGCAAAATTATCCATGTACAGGCGAGATACTGCGTACATGCGCATATCCTCGATGGTAGTGGATTCTGCTACATGGCTCATGTCATTATCTTGGTTGCGGAACTTTAAAGGAATAAAAGTATTAAAGCCGCCTGTTTGATCTTGCAGTTGACGAAGGCGTTCCATATGATCTATGCGGTGCCAGTATTTTTCGATGTGGCCATATAATAATGTGGCGTTACTATGCATACCTAAATCGTGCGCTACTTTATGTATGTGCAACCAACCCTCTGCGTCTACTTTGTCTTCGCAAATTTGTTTTCTAATTTCTGGATGAAAAATTTCGGCACCACCACCAGGTAATGAATCAAGACCAGCCGCGTGCGCAAGTTTCATACCTTCCTCGGTAGTAACTTTTGCTTTTTTAAACATGTAATCCAGTTCTACGGGCGTAAAACCTTTGATATGTAAATCTGGTCGGTGCGCTTTGATGGCTTGTAATAATTCAATAAAAAAATTAAGGTTCATTTTTGGATGAACGCCGCCTACAATATGTACTTCGGTAACAGGTTTGCCATCGTAACTTTTTACGATATGCATCATTTGTTCGATGCTTAATTCCCAACCTTCTTCTCTGTTGGCATATAGCTTAGAGTAGGAGCAAAATTTGCAGGAAAATACGCAAACATTGGTAGGCTCAATATGAAAATTTTTATTGAAATAGGTTTTGTCGCCGTGCTTTTGTTCACGCACATAATTAGCAAGTGTACCGAGCCACGATAAAGATCCTTTTTCAAAAAGTGCTACACCATCGTCAAATGAAATGCGCTCTTTGTTGATTATTTTATTGGCAATTTGTTGGAGTTCTTTGTCTTTGGTTGCTTCTACTAAAGAAACAATAGCAGCTTTATTGGTACCCATCACGCAGTCATTTTAATAGACTGCAAAGTTACAATAAGTTTAAGATTAACCCATTAAAATACCGGCAATACTAGCGGATAAATAAGAAGCTAAAGTGCCACATAGTAGAGCTTTTAAGCCAAGTTTGGCTAGGTCGGCTCTACGACTAGGTGCAAGTTCACCAATACCGCCAATTTGCATTCCAACGCTGCTAAAATTTGCAAAACCGCAAATAGCGATACTTACAATGAGGAGGCCTTTTTCTGATACGATTGGAACGGCTTTTGTAGTCAAATTGTTAAACGCAACAAACTCGTTGATGGTTAATTTTTGACCAAGTAGGGTAGCTGCATTGGCTACGTCTTGGCCAGGAACACCCATGGCCCATGCCATTGGATAAAATATTCTACTAAAAATGAGGTCTAATGATAATCCAGTATAAACAAGACCTAAAAGGTAGTTTAATAAAGCAATGAGTGCAATAAAGCCAATAAGCATGGCAATTACGTTTACGGCAATTTTCATACCATCACTAGCACCATGTGAAATGGCATCAATGATATTGCTGTACGGGCTTTTTACTTCTAGTTTTACTTTTCCCATAGTTTCAGATTCTTCTGTTTCAGGGAAAACAATTTTTGAA
>JAGWVE010000036.1 GCA_018971025.1 Bacteroidota bacterium
GTAACTATTTCAATCATACTTTCTATTTGGGTGTTATGTGTGGGCGTTCAGCGTTATGTGGTACCTTATATTTTTAATAACGTTTTAGAATGTTACCAAAGTACCAGAATTTACAGCATGGTCGGTAAAGAATATGACTGTAGCTTAAATAAAAAATCGAACGAAAAATTTAGTGGAAAAGCAGCCCGCAAACCAGATGATTATAATGTAAGGCAAAGTAAAATTGCGATTGGCTCAGGTGGTTTTTTTGGAAGAGGATTTTTAAAAGGCACACAAACAAGAGGCAAATATGTTCCTGAACAACACACCGATTTTATTTTTACTTCGCTTGGCGAAGCTTTTGGATTTGTGGGATGTGCTATATTTTTAGGGCTCTACTTATTTTTCTTATTTAGAATTGTGCGGATTGCAGAAAGGCAAAGAAGTGCATTTAGTAGGGTATACGCTTACTGTGTTGCCAGTATTTTGTTTTTCCATATCGCCGTAAACGTAAGTATGACCATTGGACTCTTTCCTATTGTTGGTATTCCACTTCCGCTTATTAGTTATGGGGGTTCGTCTTTACTTACTTTCACGGTATTAATTTTTATCATGCTCCGACTTGACGCCGATAGACAAATGGTGCTGCGTTAGTTCAATTATATATTTCATGCAAATCATACCATTATCTGAAGGCAGTTTTACCATCGATCAATCCAAAGTTTTTGTTCCGTTTAATACACAAACAGAAGCACTTCAAAGCAGGCCTACCGGTAGCATACTCGTAGAAATTCAACCCTTTGTTGTAGTTACCAGTAAGGATATTATTTTGATAGACACGGGTCTTGGATATACGGGAACTGACGGATCCTTACAGATACATGAAAATTTAGAAAAAGCAGGTATCAAGCCCGCTTCAATAACCAAAGTACTCATGAGTCATTTGCATAAAGACCATGCAGGAGGTACCACATTTAGTAATATTGACCATACAGCTAGGTATATTAGTTTTCCGTATGCTACTTATTATATACAACAAAGAGAATTTGATTATGCTACGGGCGTAGGCTCAGCATCGTATATTCCAGAAGATATATTGCCGCTTCAAGAATTTAGCAAAGTGGTTTGGCTCAATAGCGATGAAGGAGAAATTGAAGGCGGAATCAAATACCAAGTTACTGGAGCACATTCTAAGTTTCATCAAGTGTTTTGGATCACCGAAAACAACGAAACCGTATTTTTTGGTGGTGACGATGCGCCGCAACTCCAACAAATGAAAAGTAAATTTGTAGCCAAGTACGATTATGATGGAAAAAAATGCATGGAACTGAGACAGGCTTGGCTAGAAAAAGCAAAACAAGAAGGATGGACCTTCTTGTTTTACCATGATATTGCTACACCCATTTGGGCTGCTCGTTAAGCTGTTGGCTCTTCCTGCCCTGGAGGCGGTGGCGGCGGAGGTGTTCCTCCTCTATTATTTCTACCACCTTTTTTACCACCCTGAGTATCATTTTTTGATCCTTTACCATCTCTTCTGTTTTGAAGTTCCGCTCTAACCATTTCCATAAAAGCACGGTCTGCAGTAAGCGCTTTATTTACACGCTCATCAGAACCCAATGCTTTTTTGAAATCGTTCTTGTACTTCTTTTTGATATTTAATGCAGCTTCTTCAAAAGCCAATACATCGTCTTTTTTATCTTGACGTACTTTTTTTAACTCTTCAAAACATGCATTATATGCAGGCCAAAATTTTTGGGCTTCATCTGCATTTAAGTTTAGATGCTTTGTAATAAAAGCAACTTTTAGCGCTTCAATATTTTCTTTGTTTGGTCTTTGACCTTTGCCGCGAGGGCCCATTGGACCTTCTGGTGGCTGCGCCATCGTAATTGCAACAACAAAGAAAGAAAGCAATAAAGATAAAATGATCTTTTTCATGATTGTTATTATTTAAAAATGTATACTAATTACTTGATTTGATATATTCTAAAAGTTGTTCGTCTGAGCTTTGTTTTATAATAGTTGATCCACTCTCTATCGTGTATGCTGGAATCGCAACTTCAGGATTTGTAATTAAATTCTCGTGTGCATCTATATAGGATAGCAGTGTTGAATCACTAATGTTTTGTAATATTTTTGTTTGATCTGCATTGATATACGCTGCATAATCAAATGTTTCTTTTTTATTTTTATAAAAAAATGCGCCAACTGCTACGACACCAATAAAAGCAGCTGCTACAGCCCATTTGGCAATACTAAATATTACCACAGGCGGCTTTTGTATAGAAACAGGTTTTGTGTAAACAGTTGTTTTTGGTATCGAATTTAAAAGCGGCGCGATTAATTCCAATTCATTGTATACAGCTTCTTTTTCTATACTTGATCTTACAATTGCTGGCAGTTCCTCAAAATAATTGGCAGGAACCTGATAAGGCATTAAAGCATTTGTAGTTTGCCAAAATGAACTTAGGCTTGCTAATTCTTCTTGTATGTTAGGATCTTTGTACATCAGTGATGAATAGACTTTAGCTTTATAAAAGGGTTTAATTATTTTTAATAAATTCTTCAATTTTTTTAGCAGCATGATGATAACTCGCTTTTAATGCGCCTTCCGATGTTTCCAACAGCTCGCTCATTTGATGGTATGGCATTTCATCATAGTAACGCAAATTAAAAACGAGTTGCTGTTTTTCTGGAAGACTCTTAATGGCCAGTTGCAACTTCCAAATCAATTGGTTTTCATTAAAATTTGCTTCTGCTTTTATTTTATCCTGAAACCCATCCGATTCCTGATCCAAAGAAACGACCGCACGCTTTTTTTGTTTTTCAATAAAAGTGAGCGTCTCATTGGTAGCAATTCGGTACATCCAAGTAAAGAGTTTACTATCCTCTCTAAAGTTTTCTAGCCCGTTCCAAATTTTAATAAGCACACCTTGCAAAACGTCGTTGGTGTCTTCATGATCCACCAGCATGCGCCTTATATGCCAATAAAGCCTTTCTTGGTATTTTTTTACAATACCGGTATAGCCTTTCTCTTTGGTTGAGGGGCTATGAAATTGGGCCAATAAACTCGTATCATCTAGGTGCAATGCCATATTATAAAGGTAGATACTTGGACTACAGCGGGTGAAAATAGTTTAATGTGCTTTAAAAAGCTAACGTTTGTTTATCTTATAATTATTTTTTGTTAGTTTTTAGAGTCAAAAATGAACTAACTTAGGGGGTAAGCAAGCAATCAAAAGGTTATGAACAGTTCTTTTATCAAAAATCAATTTAAAAGAAATGTGGAGGACAAATATGTTATTTACAATAGCTTATTTGCAGCTCTCCCATTTTCTGGTGTTGCCAATGTTGGCGCCCTATTACCCATTTTAGCAGAAGCGTGCAAAAATGGATACGCCACCGGTCAATCACCCAATCAAATTATTGAAGATTTTTTTGCCAAGCAAACAAGCATCACAAAAGATGCAGATAAGTTTGATCGGCTCTTCAAATTTGTTCAATACATCGAAAGACAAGTGGTATTATTTGATGCGATCGAAGACGCCGCTTTTGGAAATATCAATGAAACAGGAGGCGTAGGAAGTTTAAAATCTTTACTTCAAGAAGCCACCTTTGCAGGCAAAGGCAATGCCTTAAAAGAAAGCTGTAAAAATAGTAAAGTGCGCATTGTTTTAACGGCGCACCCCACACAGTTTTATCCAGGCAGTGTACTTGGTATTATTCATGATATGGGAGAAGCCATTGCAAAAAATGATTTTCAAATTATCAATCAGTATATTCAGCAATTAGCACTCACCCCATTTTTTAATAAAAAACAACCAACACCATATGACGAAGCTGTTAATGTAATGTGGTATTTAGAGAATGTGTTTTATAGATCTATCGGAAACATTTACAACTTTATTATCAATGAAATGTTTGAAGGAGTCAATGAAACGAACAATACCTTTATAGAGCTTGGATTCTGGCCAGGAGGGGATAGAGATGGCAATCCAAATGTTCAAGCAGACACTACTTTAAAAGTTGCTGCAGCACTAAGAAGCTCAATCATTGTATGCTACTATAGAGACATCAGAAGACTTAAAAGGAAACTCACTTTTAGCGGTGTAGACACTTTAATGTTAGAACTTGAATCTCTTTTGTATGAAAATGTTTTTAGGCCTTCTACCAATAATAAAATAACAGTAGTTACCCTATTGGAAAAACTCGAGGCAATTAAAAATGAAATCAAAATAAACAACCACGGCTTGTTTATTTCAACCATCGAAAGTCTCATCAATAAAGTAAAATTATTTGGTACCCATTTTGCATCACTAGATATTAGACAAGATAGCAGAATTCACACGGCTACCTTAGCACATATCAATCAATCTTTGATAAATGCTGGACAAGCGCCTATTTTTGAAGACGACTATGATATACTTTCTGAGGAAGAAAAAATTGAAGTGCTAGAAAAAATAAATAGCAGGGTTGACCCAGACATATTAAAAGACCCGCTTGCAAAAGATACCTTAAAAAGTATGCAAGCCCTTCAAACCATACAATATGAAAATGGTCCACTTGGCTGTCACCGTTATATCATAAGTAACTGTCAGTCTGCGCTTCACATGGCAGAAGTATATGCGCTATTTACATTGAGTGGCTGGCAAGGTGAAAAAACATTTGATATTGTCCCATTATTTGAAACCATCGACGATTTAGCAGGGGCTGCAATTATTATGGATAAAGTGTACGCTTTACCCATGTATAAAAACCATGTAGCAGGGCGTAAACATGAGCAAACAATTATGCTAGGCTTTAGCGATGGCACCAAAGATGGTGGGTATTTAGAAGCCAATTGGAGTATTTATAAAGCAAAAGAAAATTTAACCTCCATTTCGAGACAACATGGTTTTAAAGTGAAATTTTTTGACGGAAGAGGGGGCCCACCATCTAGAGGCGGCGGTAAAACACATCAATTTTATGCATCGCTTGGAAAAGATATTGAACATGAAGAAATTCACTTAACGGTTCAAGGCCAAACCATTACTTCGAACTTTGGAACCATACAATCGGCGCAGTATAATATTGAACAATTACTAAGCGCTGGCATGAGTAGTGCCATATTTGCTGATAGCAGAAAAAATATCACGTCTGATGAACGCGCATTACTTGACACACTAAGTAAAGAAAGTTATGAGCATTACCAAGCCTTTAAAGCACATCCTTTATTTTTAAAATACCTAGAAGAATTTAGCCCACTCACCTATTATAGTAAAAGTAATATTGCGAGTAGACCGGCAAAACGAGGCACAACATCCGCTGCACTTCAATTTTCAGATTTACGAGCCATTCCATTTGTAGGCAGCTGGAGCCAACTCAAGCAAAATGTACCAGGCTATTATGGACTTGGGACAGCATTAAAAAAAGCAAAAGAATCTGGTCAATGGGAAGCGGTTAAAAGTTTATTTAAAAACGTTTCATTTTTTAAAACGCTCATAGATAATAGCATGATGAGTATGCTAAAGTCCTATTTTGAACTCACGCAATTTATTAAAGAAGATCCTACATACAGCCCAATTTGGGAACTTATCAAAGACGAATTTGATACAACCCAAGCCTTGGTTTTGGAGCTTAGTGAAAATAAAATTTTAATGGGTGCAGACCCAGCTGCTAGAGCTTCCATATTAATGCGGGATGATATTGTGCTGCCACTCTTAACCATTCAACAGTATGCTTTGTGGCAATTACACAAAGAAAAAAATGATGCAAATAACAGAGCAGTGTATGAAAAATTAGTGACCCGAACCATGTTTGGCATTATCAATGCTGCTAGAAACTCGGCCTAATAAGGGTTGTTATACAGCGTCTTTCCAGCGCCACAAATGTAAGCAAGCATAGGTGCGAAAAGGGCTCCATGCCTCTGCTATGGCCAACATGTCTAATTTAAACTGTTTTTTATTAGCGGGGTCTAAATCGTAAAGTTTTGTCATGGCTTGTTGAATGCCTAAGTCGTCTACTGCAAAAACATCTTCGCGACCCAGCGAAAACATGAGTAGCATTTCTACCGTCCATTTACCCACGCCTTTAATTTGCGTAAGTAATTCAATAATTTCTTCGTTAGAAAGCTTTTGTAGTTTTTTGTCAGTGATCTTATGTTCCAAACAAAAACTAGCCACAGCGTATATGTAATTAATTTTTGCATAACTAATACCAATGGCTCTTAAGGTATCTTCTGGGGTGTCGAGTACTTTTTGAATGGTGGGTTTTTTAGCAGGAAACAATGCCAAAAACCTTTCATAAATGATAGCTGCCACTTTAGTACTCAATTGCTGACTAATAATACTGCCCATCAGTTTGATGGGTATGTTTTTTTGGAGTAAAAGGCTATGCGTATCCTTTTTGAGAATGGCTGCTAAAACCTTGTCTTTACTTAAATGCTTTTTATAGGTCATGAGTGGCAAGTTACAACCCCTAAATTATCTTTCAAAACCAATAAGAAGTAGTAGCTTAGTGTAAAATTAGCGGGTTATGCAAGTTCGCATTGTTGCGGTTTTATTATTAGCTATTGGTTGTACCCTTACGTCTGTAGCGCAAACCAAAACAGCATCCAATAGGGCTGACGAGATTTCCATAAAAGCGTTACTCGCCGCCCAAACCAAAGCTTGGAATAATGGGGATTTAACAAATTTTATGGAAGGATACCTTCCTTCCGACTCGCTCCTATTTGTTGGTAAAAGTGGCCCTACCTATGGCTTTAATAACACACTCAACAATTATAAAAAGGGCTACCCCGATACGGCAGCAATGGGCAAGCTCACTTTTACATTACTCAATTTATCGCCCATCGAAAAAAAGCATTACCGTGTTTTAGGAAAATGGGAATTAAAAAGAAGCAAAGGCGATGTAAGTGGCTATTTTACATTATTACTTGAAAAAATAAAAGGCAAATGGTTTGTAATCCAAGACCATAGTAGTTAGATAAAAAATAAAATTAAAAAAAATGGCAATAATTATTTTAGGAATCATCATACTTGTAGCAGGTATTTTTATTCTAAAGCAAAAAGAAGAATTACACAAATTAGGCAATGGCATTAGAAGCTTTGGCATTGTGCTCATTATTATTGGCGCATTAAACGCTTGTGTAAAACAAATTGATGCTGGACAAATAGGCGTTACAAGTTTATTTGGTAAAGTATCAAACGAAGTATTAACGAGTGGTTTAAATTTCATCAATCCACTAGTTGATGTAAATACGGTAGATATTAAAACCTTAAACTACACCATGAGTGGTGTACACAACGAAGGAGACAAAGAAGGCGACGACGCTATTCGAGTGCTCACCGCCGATGGTCTAGAAGTAACCATCGACCTTACTGTTTTATACCGTGTAGTAGGTACAGAAGCGCCAAGGCTTATCAAAGAAACGGGTCTCGATTATAAAGACAAAATAGTAAGACCACTTACCAGAACAAAAATCAGAGATAACGCTGTATACTTTACTGCCATTGACTTATACTCAACCAAGAGAGATCAATTTCAGAGCAGAATATTTAACAGTATCGAAGCTGATTTTAAAAAAAGAGGTTTGATTCTAGAGCAATTGTTACTCAGAAACATCACCCTTCCTAACAACGTAAAAACGTCGATCGAGGAAAAAATTAAAGCCGAACAAGACGCGCAAAAAATGGAGTTTGTACTTCAAAAAGAAAAGCAAGAAGCAGAACGTAAGCGTGTAGAAGCACAGGGTATTGCAGATTATCAGCGCATTATTAGTACCGGATTAAACGACAAACAATTACAATACGAACAAATACAAATGATGAAAGGACTCATTACTTCTCCTAATTCAAAAGTGATTGTAATGGGCAAAGGAAATACCCCGGTTATATTAGACAGCAAGGATAAATAAAATTTATTCTTCGTTATAATCGATAGGATCTTTCCATTTGTTGTAGAGATACCATATTAGTAAAGCTGTACTAGCCAAAAGCCAAGTGTAAAAAATGAGATTGGAAAGTGTAAAATTACTTTCCCAATAAGCCGCGCCATACATAATACCAGCACATGAATTAACAGCCATCCATAACAAAAACATGGAAATGGTATTTACAATGCGGATTAAATATTTGCGTACACCTGGTTCCATGGTATTAATCTAAGCTTTGGTTATTGGCTGCTGCCATTTTTAAAAGTCTATCAAATTGAGCAGGCGTTAAATCACTATAAAAGAAGTTAATGGGGTCGATTGGATTGCCCGATTTATGAACCTCATAATGAAGGTGCGGCCCAGTGCTTTTACCCGAATTACCTACATAACCAATAACCTCGCCTCTCTTAACGCGTTGTCCAACACGCGCTTTTACCCTTACCATATGACCATACAAGGTTTGATAACCATATCCATGATTGATAACTACATGAATACCAAAACCACTGGTTGTAAAACCAGATGTAGTAACAACACCATCGGCAGTTGCATAAATGGGTGTTCCTATAGGTGCAGCAAAATCAAGGCCTTCGTGTGCTTTTCTGGTTTTATAAATTGGGTCGATGCGGTATCCAAAACCGGAAGCGATTTTGGATAATTTTTTGTTGCTAATGGGCTGAATAGCCGGAATGGCTGCTAATAATTTAGCCTTGTTTTTAACCATGCCAATAAGCTCATTAAAAGATTTGTTTTGGTATTCCATCCTAAGTGCTAAGCTATTGAGCTGATCAATTACGGTATGCACTAAATCGGTAGAACCCATACGCTGCACGAGTTGTACCTCTTTTTTTTGTTCCATATCCTTGATACGGGCGCTATCCGCAACTGGATCTGCTTCAAAAATAGACCGGTATACGGTATTGTCCCGATTGGTAATTTCCCCCATTTTTAATTCGAGCTGCTTAAGGCGTTCTTCTATAACGGCATAGCCTTCTTTTAAGTCATCATTTTGCTGACGGAGTATCTTTTCTTTGGGAGAATCAATGTACTGAAAGGCAATGGCAAAAATGATAATACCTGTAACAATGGAAGCTGCTATAAAACCAAATACCTGCAATAGCCTAACCCTAAGGGGCGTCTCAAGTTTTTCGAACCGGAGGGTATGGGTATTATAGTAATATTTTATTTTGCGCATAGGGGCATTGGTATCAGTAGCTAAAGGCTCAATTCCTTACCTTTGGAGCTATAATAAAACAGAACAAAGATAGCCTGCTATCTAGTAAAATTAGCTATTAAAATTTGTAACCCCATATGATGACCAGTGCTGAGATAAGAAAACAATTTTTGGACTTTTTTGCTTCTAAGAAGCACCATATTGTACCCTCTGCTCCAATTGTGGTAAAAAATGACCCTACTCTTTTATTTACCAATGCGGGTATGAACCAGTTTAAAGACTATTTTTTAGGAAATCGCAAACCTGAATATACCCGAATAGTAGATACCCAAAAATGCTTGCGCGTAAGTGGCAAACACAATGACTTAGAAGAAGTTGGTGTTGACACTTACCACCATACCATGTTTGAAATGTTAGGTAACTGGAGTTTTGGAGATTATTTTAAAGACGAGGCAATTGCATGGAGTTGGGAATTACTTACAGAAGTTTATAAAATCGACAAAGACCGTTTATATGTTTCTGTATTCAAAGGAGACGAAGCAGAAGGTTTACCAATGTCTTCCATTGCACTTGAAGCTTGGAAAAAATTAGTACCTGAAGACAAAATTATTTTTGGAAACAAAAAAGATAATTTTTGGGAAATGGGAGACACAGGACCTTGTGGACCTTGTTCTGAAATACATGTAGACTGCAGATCTGACGAAGAAAGAAAATTAATACCTGGTAGAGACTTAGTAAACAATGACCATCCGCAAGTGATTGAAATTTGGAACAATGTATTCATGCAATACAACCGTTTAAAAGACGGAACGCTAGAACCACTTCCTGCAAAACACGTAGATACAGGTATGGGATTTGAACGTCTTGTGCGCGTACTACAAGGCAAACAAAGCAATTACGATACCGATGTTTTTAGCGGCACTATTAAAGCTGTAGCAGGTATCACAGGAAAAACATATGATAGAAGTGATAGTAAGGAAGCCGTTGCCTTCAGGGTTTTAGCGGATCATATTAGAGCCATTTCTTTTACCATTGCAGATGGACAGCTACCTTCTAATACGGGCGCTGGCTATGTTATTAGACGCATTTTACGTAGAGCCGTTCGTTATTATTATACTTATTTAGATTACAAACAACCTCTACTTTTTCAACTAGTGCCCATTCTAGCTACACAATTTGAAAATGTATTTCCTGAATTAAAAGCACAACAAGAATTTGTAACCAAAGTGGTAAAAGAAGAAGAAGATTCATTTTTAAGAACCCTAGATAAAGGGCTTAAAAGAATTGACGAGTTAATGAAAACCTCAAGCAGTAGTGTTATTGAAGGTAAAGCTGCTTTTGAACTTTTTGACACCTATGGTTTCCCAATAGACCTTACTAGACTTATTGCGCAAGAAAATAATTTAGCAGTAGACGAAAATGGTTTTGAAGCAGAAATGCAACTGCAAAAAAATAGAAGTAGAGCTGCTACTGCCATAGATGCTGCAGACTGGGTAATTGTGCATGAAAATGATACACAAATATTTACTGGCTATACAAATGTAGAGGCCGCTACAACTGTTGTTAAGTATAGAAAGGTAACTGCAAAAGGCAGTACAGGTTATCAAATTGTATTAGCCGAAACACCTTTTTATGCAGAAAGTGGCGGACAAGTTGGTGACACTGGTGTGCTTGAATTTAATGGATCAAGTATTGATGTTATCGATACCAAAAAAGAAAACAACCTTATTATTCATTTTACAACGGAGCTTCCTACTAATTTGGAAGGACCTGTTGTTGCAAAAGTGAATACAGATAATAGAAAAAATATTTCGGCACACCATAGTGCTACCCATTTACTACACGCTGCTTTACGTCAAGTGCTAGGCACACACGTGGCGCAAAAAGGAAGTTTAGTGAATGCTGCGCAACTTCGTTTCGACTTTTCTCATTTTGCAAAAGTGAGTGATGATGAAATGAAACAAATAGAAACAATTGTCAACCAAAAAATCAGAGAAAATATTCCTGTTGTTATTAAAGAAATGACAAAGGATGAAGCTGTTGCACTTGGTGCCATGGCTTTATTTGGAGAAAAATATGGTGATACCGTTAGAGTGGTAATCATGGATCCTACCTATTCTATAGAACTATGTGGGGGAACGCATATTGGCGCAACTGGTGAACTTGGACTGTTTAAACTAAAGCACGAATCGGCGGTAGCTGCAGGCGTTAGGCGTATCGAAGCAGTGTGTGGCGAAGGTGCAACCAATCAAGTAAATGAAGCATTAGCAGAACTTGAAACGATTAAGGAACTCGTAAAAAATACAAAAGAGCCTGTTAAGGCAGTGCAACAAATGGTAGCCGATGTGCAATCGTTAAAAAAACGAATTGAATCCTATGAGGCATTAGCACTTATTGGTATTAAAAAGGAATTGGAATCTAAAGTGATCCTTATTGGCAATACCCATTTTATTGGTAGCGCTGTTAACGTGGGTAACCCAGATGGCCTCAAAAAATTATGTACCGAATTACAAGCAAGTTATACAAATCTACTTGTCGTACTCGCTGCTAATATTGAAGGTAAAGCTGCTGTTGCCGTACTAGTAGATGATGCCTTACAAGCAAGCAAAAGTTTTGAAGCTCAAAAGATCATTAAAGACCAAGTAGCGCCACTTATCAAAGGCGGTGGAGGTGGTCAAAAAGGGCTAGCAACCGCTGGTGGACAGGATCCTAGCAATCTTGCACAAGTGATTGAATCTGTAAAGAATTTGTTAAAATAAACTTTATAAGAAGACAAAAAAACATCTTCGAAATACCAAAAACAACAACCAATATGAAAAAAATTATTTCATTATTTATGGCAGGCTGCTTAGTAGTTACTGCTGCAAATGCTCAAGAAGAAAAGAAAGTAGTCATTGTAAAAAGAATGGACACTACTATCGTTCATGGAAAGGCCGACGGTCCTGAAAAAATGACAGTAACGGTAGAAAACGGAAAAATTACCGTGAATGGCAAAACCATTGAAGGTGTTAACTTACCTGAAATGATGGGCGGGGCCAACGGTATGCCTAAAGTGATGATGTTTAAATCTGATGATGCCAATGGATCTATTGCCAAACTTGATGGTAAGGTGAGCGAAATAAAAATCAGAAAAGGCATGCCACTTGATATGAGCAAAATGGGTGAGTCTTTTGATTTTACCATGAATGATGGCCCTAAATTGGGTATCAGCATTGAAGATGTATCAGAAGGAACAGGTGCTAAAGTAGTAGAAGTAACAGAAGGGTCTGCAGCAGCTAAAGCAGGTATTACAAAAAATGATGTGATTACTGCGGTTGACGGTGCAGCCATTAATGACGTTTCAGCTTTACAAGAAAAGGCGGCTCAATTAAAAGCGGGTGACGCCATCAATATTAAATTAACGCGTGAGGGCAAGACCAAAGAAGTGAATGTAAAAATTCCAAAAAAAATAAAGAAGGCTAATATATAAGCCTCTAATTGTGCAATAACCCGGTAACTAATCTTATTTTTGTTTGAGATGTCCTCAAACAATACATACGAAGCAGTTATCGGGTTAGAAGTACATGCACAGCTAGCTACCAAAAGCAAGCTCTTTTGTGCCGACGCAACAACTTTTGGCGCCGCACCAAATACCCAAATAAGCCCAATTACAATGGGGCATCCGGGTAGTCTTCCAAAAACCAATAAAAAAGCAGTTGAGTATGCCATTAAAATGGGGCTCGCTTGCAACTCAACCATTGTCAAGGAAAACTACTTTGCTAGAAAAAACTACTTCTATCCAGATTTACCAAAAGGGTATCAAATTTCACAACATACGACGCCTATTTGTGCAGGTGGAAAAGTTCAAATACAAGTTGGTGATCAAAAAAGATATATTCAATTAAATAGAATTCACCTAGAAGAAGACGCTGGAAAAAGCATTCACGATATTGACCCCACGCATACACTTATTGATTTAAATAGAGCAGGTACGCCCTTAATTGAAATTGTTACGGAGCCTGATTTGTTTAGCGCCGAAGAAGCTTTTGCCTATGTTACAGAAATCAGAAAACTTGTGCAGTGGTTAGGCGTTTGTGATGGCAATATGGAAGAAGGTTCTTTACGCTGTGATGCCAATGTTTCGGTGCGCTTAAAGGGAGAAAAAAAATTAGGTACCAAAGTAGAAGTAAAAAATTTAAACTCGATTCGAAATGTAAAAAAAGCAATTGAGTTTGAAATTACCCGTATGATTGATGTGTTAGAATCAGGCGGCACTATCACACAACAAACCAGAAGCTTTGACGCATCAAATGATACTACATTTGCTATTCGAGATAAAGAAGAAGCAAATGATTACCGTTACTTTCCTGATCCCGACTTAGCTCCTTTTGTTTTAAGTGATGCATATATCCATGAAATACAATTAGGACTCCCTATATTACCAGCCGCCGTAGAGGAAAAATTAATAACACAGTATCAATTGAGCAGTTACGATGCTGCACAAGTTTGTGAATCTTTACAGGCGGTTCAATATTTTGAAGAGACTGCCATACATACCAAAAATTACAAGTCGGTTGCCAACTGGATGCTTGGGCCCATTAAATCGTATTTAAACGAAGTAGGCCTAGATTATAAAAGTATTGCTCTGCAGCCCGCTACATTAGCAGCGCTTATCAAATGCATTGATGAAGGTCAATTAAACTTTTCAGTGGCCGCATCAAAAATATTACCACAACTAGTAGACGGCAAAAAAACAGACGTGCTTGCAGT
Organism: Bacteroidota bacterium; assembly: GCA_018971025.1. Lineage (GTDB taxonomy): Bacteria > Bacteroidota > Bacteroidia > Chitinophagales > Chitinophagaceae > Sediminibacterium. The sequence continues at coordinate 13,812 of JAGWVE010000036.1, forward strand.
TGCAACGGAACTAAACCTTTTACAAGTAAATGATACAGATACTTTAGAAGCATGGGTTGACGCAGCTATTGCAAGTATGCCAGATAAAGTGGAAGAATATCAAAAAGGTAAAAAAGGAGTTATTGGACTCTTTATAGCATCCGTAAAAAAAATAAGTAAGGGTCAGGCAGACCCAAGCAAAGTGAGTAGCCTTCTGACTCAAAAATTAAGTAAATAATTACTCAGCAAATACCATTAAAATGATCAAAAAAATTGGCGTATTCATTGTTGCCGCGGGCATCCTAGTAGCCTGTGCCGAAAAAAAATATGGCGGCTTTACGGTAAGCGGAAAAGTAAGTCATGCAGGTAGTCAAAAAATATATTTACAAGAACTTCCATTTGCTGGATCTGAGCCATTGATACTAGACTCAGCCACTTTAAAAGAGAATGGAAAATTTGAACTGAGGGCTACCGCACTCGAAGAAGGCTTGTATAGGCTTACATTAGAGAGAGGTCCCGAAGTACTTATTATCAATGACGAAAAGAGCATTCGGGTTACATTAGATGTAAACCATCCAAGAGCCTATGAAATTGAATCATCAGAAGCCAGCAAAAGCCTCCAAACATTATTTGCGAAATACGGTGTTGCTGATTCTACACTCATGATTACATTTAATAGTTTAGAACAGGCTCAAAAACAAACCGGCAACGATAGTTTATTACAGGTATTAAAAAATGAAAGAGACAACGGCCTCGCATCTATCAATACTATTGTAAATAGTTTTATCAATGCCTCTAATAGTCCGGCAGCTATCTATTATGCAATTGGTATGGCTACCAGAACCATGACACCTGAAGCGGTAAAACAATTAGTGGATAAAGCATCTACTAAATTTAAAGAACACACCGGTCTTGCAATAATAAAGGCATTGTTAACGGTTCAACAAGCGGCACCAAGCGGTACAAATACCTATGCCTTATTAAACAAACAAGCACCAGAAATTAGCCTACCTGATACAGAAGGAAAACCTTTTTTATTGTCTTCTTTAAAAGGCAAATATGTACTGGTAGATTTTTGGGCTAGCTGGTGTGGTCCTTGTAGACAAGAAAATCCAAATGTCGTTGCGGCCTATAAAGCTTTTAAAAATAAAAATTTTACCATTGTTGGCGTGTCATTAGACAATGACAAAGAAGCCTGGTTAAAAGCTATTAAAGAGGACGGTTTAACATGGAAGCACGTAAGTGATTTGAAGCAATGGGAGTCAACCATGGTGCCTTTATATGGATTTGATGGTATTCCATTCAATGTTTTAGTTGATCCAACCGGAAAAATTATTGCAAGCAGTTTAAGAGGTGAAGATCTTCAAAAAACCTTAGCTGCAGTTTTAAAATAATTGAACATAGCAAGTAAAAAAAATGGCGCTCGAAATCGAGCGCCATTTTTTTATGTATTGTAATAACAATTACCATCCTGGGTTTTGAACTAGGTTGGTGTTGATATTGATATCATAGGTTGGGATACCCCATACAAACTGATTTGCATCAGCTACAATGCTAATTGTGTTGTAGTTAGAACCTACGTTAATTGCACCTAAATCTTGAGCAGTACCTCTTGTGAAACCAAGGTGCCATCTCTTAAGGTCAAATAAACGGAAGCCTTCAAACGCTAACTCTCTTGTTCTTTCGTTTCTGATTTCTGTCATTAATGCAGAACCCGTTAAACCAGATAAAGCAGTTAAGCCTCTAGCTGTACGTAAAGTATTTAAAGCAGTTAAAGCAAGTGCTTCACTAGCGCCACCCACTTTAGCAGCAGCTTCTGCATAAATCAAATACTGTTCTGCAGAACGGAATACTTTAGGCGCATGTTGGTAGTTGGTGTAGGTACTTGTAAATAAAGCTGGGTTACCAGGGAATTTATTTACACACCACATTGTAGGGAAGTTAACACCTTGAATAATACAAGGCAATTGCTTCAAATACACTTGCTTTCTTAAGTCAGCAGCGTCATATAAGTTTACAAAATCTACCGTAGGGATAAAATCAGGAACATATTTACCAGTTGCACCGTTAAAACCTAAGTAAATAGAATTGGTGTTGGCTTGTTCTGTTTGTTTTACCACTGCACACTGATAAATAACTTCTGTAGCTAAATCGTTCGTCCACATGTTATTTAAATTGGTAAGGGTATTTAACAATGGATACTTACCACCAGTAATAATTGTGTTAGCAGCAGTCATTGCACCAGCCCAATCTTGCATGTGTAAACGTACACGTGCTTCTAAAGCTAAGGCAACATCAATTGTAAATTTAGTTGCACCAGCAGTGCCGGCAGTAGATGCTAGATTTAATTTAGCAGTATTGATATCTGCTATAATTTGATCGTATACTTTTTTAACTGTTGATCTTGCTGGTCTTGCATTGATATCAAATTCTAATACCAATGGAACGCCTAGGTCTGTAGCAGCTGTTGCTGGCTCAAAAGGCTTCGCAAAACGCAAAATTAATTCAGAATAGTAGTAGGCACGTGCTAAGTATGCATCTCCTTTGTATTTAGCAAGGGTAGCAATTTCTGTAGCGTTATTTGTTTTTACTTTTTCGAAGCCAGCAATACAAGTATTGATGTTTCTTAAAGCACCATAGTAACCAGACCAAGCGCCACTTAATGCACCATCATCAGCAAGGAAACTAGTTCCCCATCTGTGCGGGTTACCATTTCTGTTACCAAAATCTAGGGTAGCGTTTAATTGGTCTACTTGCACATCTTGAGAGATGTTGTAAGATCCATACACTCTACCACGTAAGTCTGCGTATAAACCTGTGTTCCAGGTAGCAGCATCTTTAACAGTTTGGAAAGATTGAGATAACTCAATACTATCGTACGGATAAAGGTCAAGCTTTTTGTCGCAAGATCCTAAAGAAAGGATTGCCGCAAAAGCTATCATGTTTTTTATAAGTAATTTTTTCATTTTCATTTAATTTAACTGGTTATATAAAGTTTAGAACTGAAGGTTTAATCCTACAGAAACTTGACTTGTGTTAGGGTTAGCACCTAAAGAAACGTTGGTGTCAACCTCAGGATCAGGACCAGAATAATTAGTAAGTGTCCAAATGTTTCGGAATGTAACATAGAACTTAGCAGCTGATAAAACTTTTTGCTTGTTCAATAAAGTTTTAGAGAAGTCGTAAGCAAAAGTTAAGGCTTTTAAACGCATAAATGAAGCGTCTTCAATTAACCTTGTGTCAAACTGCGTAAACTGTACACCATATCTTGGGAAACGAGCCTGATCGCCTGGTTGTTTCCAATAATTAAGCACGTTTACAGATTGGTTATAACCAGTAAATTGGTTTGGATTTTCGAAGAAATAACGGTCGTTGTTGATCATGTACTTTCCTTTAGAGAAAGAGAAATCTGCACTTACAGAAAATTCTCTTACACCAGCGCTAAATCCAAATCCACCGTTAAATGGAGCATATCTTTTAATACCCGTATTTTGTTGTAAACCTGTACTGTTAAAAGCGTTAGTTGTTGCAGACTTTGTAGTTTCTACAATTTTATTAGGGTCAGCATTTGGTGTGTACCAAGTTGCATCTCCATTAGCAGGGTTTACACCCGCCCAAATTGGATAGAAATAAGAAACTGGTTTACCTACAGCCCAACATACGCCGGTGTTAGGGATAATCCAGTATTGCTTTCCTTGGAATAATTCAGTAATTTTTTGCTCAACATAACCTACGTTAACATATACATTCAAGAAAGAAGATTTTTTCTTGATGAAATCGAAGTTAACGTTAGCGTTAAAACCAGAGTTCTTTAAACTACCTACGTTAGAGGTAATAGAAGAGAAACCAGAAGTGTAAGGGAAAGGAACACTAATTAACATGCTTGAAGTTACACGATCAAAATATTCTACATCGATGTTTAACCTGTTAAATAAAGTAGCCTGCGTTCCAATGTTGATTTGCTTTTGAGTTTCCCAAGATAATTCTGGGTTACCTGCAGAGCTTACACCCCATCCTGGAGCAGAGTTATACAAATTGGTTCCAACAGTAGCTAATGACTGATAGTTACCAATTGAAGAGTTACCACTTGTACCAATACTTGCTTTTAATACTAAGTTATTAACCCATTTAACATTTTGTAAGAACTTTTCGCTTTTTGCTTTCCACATAACACCTGCAGAATAAAAAGTAGCACCTCTTAGGTTTCTACCAAAACGAGAAGACTGGTCATTACGAACAGATAAGTCTACAAAATATTTAGAATCTAAACTATAGTTTAAACGACCAAAGTAAGAAGCATAAGCATATTCAGACATTGAAGAACCTGCAGTAAAACCTGTAGGACCAGCAGATACTAATACTAAACGGTCATCTGTTTGACCAGTTGAAGATCCACTAAAGCTATTGGTGTTGTTAGAAATAAATTCTTGACCAGCTAACAATGTAAAGCTGTTGCGCTCTTTAAATTTAAAGGCATATTCAGCTGTATTGGTAATTGTTTTAGTGGTACCTCTTGTGAATGATTCAGAAGCAGAACCATTGTTTAAAGAACCTAAATAAGAAGGTAATGTTTTACCAGAAGATCTGTAATCATAAAATTCCATACCCACTTGAGACTTTAATGTAAAGCCAGTGAATGGATTGATTTGAACATAACCACTAGGGTTCAATTGAACGTTGTTTCCTTTACTTTGAATTTTATCCGCTAAGTAATTAGGATTGTAAAAGTTACCACCAGGGATGATATCTGGATACTTCACACCATTTGCATCATATGCAGAATAGAATGGTTGACGAAGTAATGATAAACCTCTATTTAATTGGTTTGAACCATAAGGGTTGGTTTGTCTTTCGTCATAACCACCAGATAAGTTCATACCTAATTTAAACCAGTTGTTTACAGTAGTCGTTAAGTTAGCACGAAGTGTATAACGCTCATAATCTGAACGGTATGTTAAACCTTCTTGCTTAAACGCAGAACCAGAAACATAGTAAGTTGTTTTTCCACCGCCACCAGATACGTTAATATCAATTTGCTTGGTAGGAATATTTTCTTTGTAGTATTGTTGATACCATTTTGTATCCGCATTGTAAGTAGCTAATAAAGAAGCAACTTGTGCTTGCGTTCTATAACCAGTAGCTACCCAATAGTCTGTTAACTGCTTTGTATTCATAAAGCTGTTAAATAAATCTAAGGTTGGCTTAACTAAGTTAGAAACACCATACTGAGTTTGAACAGTGATTCTTGAACTGTTTACTTTACCTTTTTTAGATGTAATAAAGATTACACCGTTTGCTGCTCTTGAACCATAGATAGAGGTAGAAGACGCGTCTTTTAATACAGTAACAGATTCAAAATCTTCAGGGTTTAAACTTACAATGGTACCTGGATCGATTGGAATACCATCCATTACATACAATGGCGTAGAACTAGCACCTAATGAACCCACACCGTTTAAACGGATAGAAGGTGAAGCAGAAGGCTCACCTGATGAGTTGTACACTTGCAAACCCGGCACCTTACCTTGTAAGGCATCAAACATGTTTGCTGTTGGCTTGTTTTGTAATTTTTCTGCGTTAACTGTTACAACAGAACCTGTAACATCCGCTTTCTTTTTTGCAGCACCATAACCTACTACTACAACCTCATCTAATGCATCAGCAGCAGAAGCAGTTAGTGAAGCATTTGCAGTGTTGTTGGCAGCAATGGTAACGTCTTTTTGAACAAAGTTCAAAGAAGAAATGGTTAACACTTTAACTGAATTTGCAACAGTTAATTTGAAAGTACCATCGGCACTTGTTGTAGTACCCGTTTTTGATGATTTAGCAACTACGCTTGCACCAGCAATTGCAGCGCCTTTTTCATCGGTAACCTTACCGGTAACCGTACGGTTTTGTGCGAAAGATTGCGTAAACGCAAGAGTTGCACACAAAATCATGACAACTAATTTTCTCATATTTTGGTTTTTAATGTAAAAATGCAGACGCGAATTTAGTTAAAGAAAGTCCAAAAACGGACCTTTTCTGCGGTAAATACTGCTTTTATTGCGTGTTTTTACCGATTTCATAAATTTTTAATAAAAATAAATATGTTAATCTATGATTATTAATTAATTAAAACATAAAAATGAACATTTTCTATGTTTTACAAAGGGGTGAAAAATGGGCCAAAAAATTAAACGAGCTTTGTTTTGATCGTTTTTTTAGGACTTTTTGGACTTCTGAAAGTGCAAAATAAGTACCGGGAGGAGTATTAAATTGGTTAAAGTTCCTACCACAAGTGTCAATGAAGTTAACCAACCAAGTGCCTTGGTACCCCCAAAATCACTGATACAAAAAATGATAAAACCTGCAATAAGAACAAGTGAAGTGTAAATAATACTAATGCCCGTGTGTTTAATCGTTTGAACAAGTGTTGGACCAACCTGATTGTTGTAATGAGGTAACTCTTGTTTGTAATTGATTAAAAAACGAATGGTTACATCGATTGCAATACCCAGAGCAATACTAAAAATTAAAACGGTTGAAGGCTTTAATGCAATACCTACCCAGCCCATAAGACCTGCAGTAATAACCAAAGGGATTACATTGGGTATTAAAGAACAAAGTAAAATTCGAACCGATTTAAATAAATAGAGCATGCATAGTGCGATGAGTAAAAATGCCCAAACAATACTTTCTTGCAATCCTTTAATAATAAAACTAGAGCCTTCTAAAAAGGTAATCGTACTCCCCGTAAAAGTTACCTTGTAATGTGCGGTGTCAAATATTTCGTTGGCTTTTGTTTCAAAATCTTTTATTAAAATGGGAAGTTTTGCGCTTCCTATATCTTTCATATTTACACTAATACGTGCTACCTGCTTTGCACTATCCATAAAACTATTGAGCAGTTTAGCTAAACCTTCTTTTTTTATTTGTTTTCCTGAATCTTGATTTGCAGACGGTTTTAAATAAGGACCCATAAAAGCAAGGTCTCCTTCATATGGAATATCATAGCTTAATGTATCGCCATCATAGTAAGCTTGTTTTGCAAATTTTAATCCTTCTACAAATGATAGCGGTCTGGCCGTTTCAGGATGGCCGGCAATGTATTCAGATAACGCTTCTATTTTAGCAATCGGCTGTGTAGACCTGAGTAAACCATTTTTCTTTTTGGTATCCACCATAATTTCGAGTGGCATCACACCGCCAAAATTATTTTCAAACCATTTAAGGTCGGTATAAATTTTATCTTGCTTAGGAAGGTCATCCACAATAAATCCTTCAGACTTTAATTTACTTATACCGATCAATGCAAATACAGTAACAACAATGGTTACACCATACACCCAGCGGGCATGATGAAAGGTCCAGCGTTCAATTTTTACCAGTAATTTTTCCAGAATTTTATTGTCAAGATAGCGGGTATGTTTTGCTTTAGGTGCTGGTAAATAACTAAGCACTGTTGGAATAAATACCAGTGAAATAAAAAATAGCGCCATGATATTAATGCCTGCTACAAGACCAAACTCTTTTAATAAGGCACTCTTTGTTAATGCAAAAACGGCAAAACCAATAGCTGCTGCGAT
>JAGWVE010000037.1 GCA_018971025.1 Bacteroidota bacterium
TTATAAAATTCACGACATAGAACTTGTAGTAGACCGTTTACAAGTTACGCCGGATAGCAAAGTAAGGCTTTCGCAAAGTGTACAGCAAACATTAAAACTAGGAAAAGAGCTTTTGTTTTTGATGCTGCACGAATCAAATAAAGTAGTGCAGTATGCTAAACAGCTGATGTGTGAAGAAACGGGTCTTAGTTATGAAACCCCTTCCCCCAATGCCTTCTCATTTAACTCACCCTATGGAGCATGTCCTACTTGTAAAGGGTTAGGCAATGTTTTTTCCATTTCTTTAGAGCAAATTATTCCGGATAGGCGTTTAAGTATTAAGGAAGGAGGCATTGCTCCGCTAGGTGTGCAGCGCGATGCGTATTTATTTAAGCAGGTAGAAGTGCTTGCTAAAAAACATAAAATAAGTATTGATAAACCCATTAGTAGTTTATCTGAACAATCTATAAACTTATTACTGTACGGTACCCCAGATGGTCCTACCGAATCTACTTTTGACATGGATGAAACCGCGGTTGCAAGTGCCTATGAAGGGGTATTTGAAGGCGTTGTTCCCATGTTAAAACGCTGGTTTACGGGAACAGGCATTACAGAAGCACTGCGTGAATGGGTAGAGCAGTTTATGGAGTTAAAGCACTGTCCTAGTTGCGAAGGTGCCAGATTAAAAAAAGAGAGTTTGTGGTTTAAGGTTGCCGGCAAAAATATTGCGGAGATTAGTGATTTAAATTTAGACAAACTACTCAAGTGGTTTGAAGGAATCGAAAATCATCTTTCTAAAAAAGACAATGCCATCGCAAAAGATATTTTAAAAGAAATTAGAGAGCGGGTAGGTTTTTTACTAGATGTAGGCCTTACTTATTTATCGCTGAGTAGACCTTCAAAAACGCTGAGTGGGGGCGAGTCTCAACGTATTAGACTGGCAACGCAAATTGGATCTCAATTACAAGGTATTACCTATATTTTGGATGAACCTTCTATTGGACTGCATCAGCGCGATAATATGCAGCTGATAAAAGCGCTTCAAAACCTACGTGATATTGGAAATAGTGTATTAGTGGTGGAACATGATAAAGACATTATGTTGGCCGCCGACTATTTAGTAGACATTGGCCCACGTGCAGGTAAGCATGGCGGTCAAATTGTTGCTGCTGGCACACCCCAGGAGGTACTGCTTTCCAATTCTGATACCGCACAATATTTAAATGGCAAGAAAAAAATACCTGTACCCGCAGTTCGTCGAACTGGCAATGGACATGCTATTATATTAAAGGAAGCGACAGGAAATAATTTAAAAAAGGTTTCTGTAACCTTTCCGCTGGGTAAGTTGATTGTAGTAAGTGGCGTAAGTGGCAGTGGAAAGTCTACGCTTATTAACGAAACTTTATATCCGCTTCTTTCTAAGCACTGCTATGATAGTAAGTTTCAACCCATGCCATTTAAATCCATTAAAGGTTTAGAGCATATTGATAAAGTGATTGAGATGGATCAGTCGCCTATTGGCAGAACACCTAGGAGTAACCCGGCTACGTATTGCGGATTTTTTACAGAAATTAGAACTTTGTTTGCGGCGCTTGCCGAATCTAAAATAAGAGGCTATACGGCAGGTCGATTTTCTTTTAATGTGAAGGGTGGTCGATGTGAAATTTGTGAGGGTGGTGGTATGCGTGTGATTGAAATGAATTTCTTGCCGGATGTATATGTTCATTGTGAAAAATGTAATGGCAAACGCTATAACCGAGAAACGCTAGAAATTAGGTATAAAGGAAAGTCTATTAGTGATGTTTTAGACATGACTGTAGATGAGGCTTGCGAATTTTTCCAACCCGTTCCGTTTATTTTTAGAAAGATAAAAGTTTTGCAAGATGTAGGGCTTGGTTATATTACGCTAGGGCAATCGGCTGTAACACTTAGTGGTGGTGAGGCGCAGCGTGTTAAGCTATCTACCGAGCTTGGTAAAAAAGATACAGGAAAAACCTTTTATATTTTAGATGAACCTACAACAGGGCTTCATTTTCAGGACATTCAACATTTAATTGATGTGCTTAATAAACTTGTGGATAGAGGCAATACAGTACTCGTTATTGAACACAATTTAGATGTCATAAAAGTAGCTGATCATATCATTGATTTGGGTCCAGAAGGTGGTGATGGTGGTGGCACTATTTTATTTGAAGGCACGCCAGAACAAATGGTAAACTGCAAAGAAAGTCATACCGCCCGTTTTGTAAAAGCTGAATTAAGGTAGGATCATTTCGATATGCTCGATGTCATCTTCTAGATACATATCCGAGTCTTTTATAAATCCAAAACTGCTATAAAATTTGTGTAGGTATAATTGAGCACCAATTCGGATGGGCTGTTTTCCAAATTTTTCATAACATTTGGCAATAGCATTTTGCATAAGTCCAATACCTGCACCTTGCCTGCGGTATGCTGGCGAACTTAATACACGACCAATCGAAACTTCTTTAAAAGAAACACCTGCTGGTAACAATCTGGCATAAGCAACCAATTGGTCACCATCCCATCCGCACAAATGAAAACTTTTGAGGTCTTTACCATCAATGTCTTGATAGTTACAGGCCTGCTCTACAATAAACACTTCGCAACGCAACTTTAAAATAGCGTACAACTGCTTATTGGTAAGGTTATCAAAGGTTTCTAGGGTCCAAGTAAACGAGCTCATGTTACGCGTATTTTGAGGAAAGATAAGTATAAATTGAAGCCCAAAAATAGTGGTAGATCCACATTAATTTAGCACCTTTGCCATCTTACACCGATAACCCCTATATCTATGTCAAAAAGAGTCGCAATTATTGGAGCAGGTCCTGCTGGTTTAACTGCCGCATACTTACTTGCAAAAGGTAACCAAGAAGTGGTTGTTTTTGAAAAAGATCCGCAGTATGTGGGGGGCATTTCAAGAACCGAATCTTACAATGGCTATCATTTTGATATTGGGGGTCACCGCTTTTTTTCTAAGTCTAAAGAAGTAGAAGATTTTTGGACCGAAATTTTAGGGGATGAAATGTTAGAGCGTCCAAGAAGTTCTCGTATCTATTACAACAATCATTTTTTCTCTTACCCACTTGTTGCTTTTGAGGCGCTTCGCAAACTAGGCATTATTGAAAGTACTTTATGTGTGTTAAGTTATTTAAAAGCAAAAGTATTTCCTGTAAAAAATCCAACCAATTTTGAAGAGTGGGTAACCAATCAGTTTGGTAAAAGACTTTTTAATATTTTCTTTAAAACCTATACCGAAAAAGTATGGGGCATACCTTGTAACGAAATCAGTGCCGATTGGGCAGCACAACGTATTAAAGGCCTTTCTTTAAGTAGTGCTATTTTTAATGCGCTTTTTAAGCCAAATAAAAAAGCAACCGATAAAGACAAGGTGATAAAAACACTCATCGATTCATTTAGATATCCTAAGCAGGGGCCTGGTATGATGTGGGAAGCCTGTGCCGAAAAAAGCAAGGCCATGGGTGTCACAATACATATGAATTGTGGCGTACAAAAAATTGAATACGCTCAAAATACTTGGACGGTTCAAACTACAAGTCAGGGCAATGTAACGGGTTTCGATTATGTGCTATCATCGGCACCTATGCGTGAGTTAGTATCAAATGTATTACCTGCATTTCCGGCTACAGTGGCTGCAAATGCTGCTGCGCTTGGTTATCGTGATTTTTTAACGGTGGTGCTTATTTGTAAAGACGAAGATGCTTTTTCTGATAACTGGATTTACATACATGATCCTAAAGTAAAAGTAGGTAGGGTTCAAAACTTTAAATCATGGAGCCCATATATGGTGCCGGATCCAAGCATGGCTTGTTATGGTCTCGAATATTTTTGCTTTGAAGGGGATGGATTATGGACAAGTACCGACGCCGATTTAATTGCACTTGGTAAACAAGAAATAGAAAAAATCGGTCTCACAAAAGCATCGGCAGTAGTGGACGGTTACGTGGTAAGACAACCTAAAGCATATCCGGTATACGATCAATTTTACAAGGCAAGAGTTGATAGTGTAAGAGATGCTTTAGCAAATTATCCAGGGCTTTATTTGGTGGGCCGTAATGGAATGCACAAATACAATAACCAAGACCACTCCATGATGACCGCTATGCTTGCAGCAAAAAATATTATTGCTGGCAAAGAGTTGTATAATTTATGGGATGTTAATGAAGACGCCGAATATCACGAAGGCGGTGATAGAGGAACGTCGGGTCGTATGGTACCACAAAAAAATAATTAATACCCGTATTTCTTTTTCCAACGCTGTACAAGAAAACTTCTGATTTCATTTTCTCTTGCATTGTTGCCTGGGGTGTATAGTGTAGTACCTTTAATAGCTTCTGGAAAAAACTCAAGGTCCACAAAATTATTTTCTCCTAAGTGTGCATACTTATAATCTTTACCATAATCCATTTGCTTCATGAGCTTAGTGGGTGCATTGCGTAAATGGAGAGGAACTGGTAAGTCACCTGTATTGGCTACGAGTGCTAGCGCGTCATTAATAGCTACATATGCAGCGTTGCTTTTTGGTGATGAAGCCAAATACGTAGCGCACTGCGATAATATAATGCGAGACTCGGGATAGCCTATTTTGCTAACTGCATCAAAAGTATTGTTGGCTAGTAATAGTGCATTGGGGTTTGCATTTCCTATGTCTTCACTTGCAAAAATGAGCATGCGCCTAGCAATAAATTTTACGTCTTCTCCACCTTCAATCATGCGTGCAAGCCAGTAAACGGCGGCGTTTGGATCACTGCCACGCATGCTTTTAATGAAGGCAGAAATAATATCATAATGCTGTTCACCACCTTTGTCGTAGATGGCTAATTTTTGCTGCGCTACCCTCATCACAATTTTGTCTGTGATGATAATAGCATCTTCACCTGCATGCGATTGTACTACAAGTTCTAATAGGTTGAGTAGTTTTCTGGCATCACCACCAGCAATTTTAAATAATGCGGCAGTTTCTTGTAATTGAATAGATAGGGTAGACAGGTAGCTGTCTTTTTTTATCACCTCAGCAATGAGTGTTTGAAGATCTGCTTCCTGTAATTGCTTTAAAACAAAAACCTGACACCTGCTAAGTAAGGCGTTGTTTACTTCAAAAGAAGGATTTTCAGTGGTTGCACCAATAAGTGTTATAATTCCTTTTTCTACGGCTGCTAAAAGTGCATCTTGTTGCCCTTTATTAAAACGGTGAATCTCATCAATAAAAAGTACAGCGCCTGGTTGATTTTTTGCTTGATCAATTACTTCTCTCACTTCTTTAACGCCACTACTGATGGCGCTAAGTTGAAAGTAAGGCACATGGAGTTGATGCGCAATAATATTGGCAATCGTAGTTTTACCAACACCTGGAGGTCCCCATAAAATCATGGAAGGGATATGCCCCTTTGCAATGCTTGTGTTTAATATACTTCCCTTACCTGTTAAGTGTTCTTGGCCAACTAGGTCTTCTAGTTTTGAGGGCCGCATTCTTTCGGCAAGTGGAGTATGGTTATTCACTTTCAAAAACGTAGCTATAAGCTTTTAAAAATACAAATTGAATTCTGGTTTGTACAAGTATAATAGTGCTAGTAATAAGCATAAAAATAGCCGTATATTTTAGCATTTGTCCAACAAAGGCTGGTGTAATGCTAGAAGGTAAATTAGATTGGGTTTCCATCGCCTTAGATACAAACTCATTAAACTCTATGGGACGGAGCATTAAAATTCCAATGCTGTTTAATAAAAACATAAAGGCGGTCCCCACACTAATGTAGCCATTTATTTTAATCCAATCTTTTAAGCTTGGGTTGCAGTTTTTGGCTTTGTTGATAGCCGTTGTTACAAAACGTAGGCTTGCAAAACTGTAAATAGCAATGCAAGAAAAAATAAATACCACAATGAGAAGTGCAGGATTCGCAAACGCTGTTGGTAGCACTAAAACTGCCATAAAGCCAAATAAGAGTGCCACTGGAATTAATAAGTAAGTGAGTACTTTAAAAATTTGCACCTGCTTCATACGTTTATTTTAGGCTTTGTCTGTTAGGTTTAATTTAATTTGTAATTCAACAAATTGTTTGTCATCGATGGTACTTGGTGCGTCAAGCATCACGTCTCTACCTGCATTGTTTTTAGGGAATGCAATAAAGTCTCTAATGCTTTCTGATCCGCCAAGTATAGAACACAAACGGTCAAAACCAAAGGCAAGTCCGCCATGTGGAGGTGCGCCATATTCAAAAGCGCCAAGTAAAAAGCCAAATTTATGAAGCGCTTCTTCGGTGGTCATGCCAAGTGCATCAAACATTTTTTCTTGAAGTGCACGCTGGTAAATTCTAATAGAACCACCACCAATTTCATTGCCATTTAAAACCATGTCATAGGCGTTGGCTTTGATGGTTGCGTATGGATGCTCTAAATATTTATCTGCATTTTCAATAACCGGACTATTGTTGATCATAACACTAATATGATCTGGTTTTGGTGATGTAAATGGATGGTGTCTGGCTACCCATCTATTTTCTTCTTCGGCGTATTCAAATAATGGGAAATCTAGTACCCATAATAATTTAAATTCATCGTCTTTGCGGAAGTCTAATTTTTTACCCATCTCCAATCTTAACTCTGATGTTGCTTTACGGGTTCTTTCTTCTTTACCTGCTAGTATTAAAACAAGGTCTCCTGCTTTGGCACCTGCAGCATCTGCAATAGCTTTTAATTTGTCTTCAGTGTAAAATTTATCGACGCTGCTTTTGTAAGTACCATCTAAGTTGCACTTGATGTATACAAGGCCTTGCATGCCAATTTGCGGGCGTTTGACCCACTCTGTAAGCTCGTCGGTTTGTTTACGGGTATATTCGCTACAACCAGGTGCAGCTATGGCTAAAACAGTTTCTGCATTGTCAAATACGCCAAAGCCTGCGCCATTAATTAATTCGCCAGTTGCTTCTAGTTTACCGCCCTTTAAAAACGCTGATTTCAAGTTGGCAATTTTCATTCCAAATCTGATATCTGGTTTGTCATTACCAAACTGCCACATCGCGTCTTCCCAAGTCATTCTTTCGATGGCGTCTGTGTAATCAATATTTTTTACGTCTTTGAATACGCGTCTAATTAAGTTTTCAAACATTTGTAAAATATCTTCTTGTTCTACAAATGCCATTTCACAGTCTATCTGTGTAAATTCTGGTTGCCTATCCGCTCTTAAATCTTCGTCTCTAAAACATTTTACAATTTGGTAGTAACGGTCGTAGCCGCTTACCATTAATAGTTGCTTAAAGGTTTGAGGCGATTGTGGTAATGCATAAAACTGACCTGGATTCATACGGGAAGGAACCACAAAGTCACGCGCACCTTCTGGGGTAGACTTAATTAAAAAAGGTGTTTCTATATCCATAAAACCCTCTTCATGCAAATAGTTTCTTACAGAGCGGTTTACGTTGTATCTTAATTCTAGATTTTTTTTGACAGCGTTTCTGCGTAAATCTAAATAGCGGAATTTCATGCGTAAATCATCGCCACCATCTGTATCATCTTGAATGGTAAAAGGCGGTACCGCAGATTTATTTAGTACTACACAACTACTAACAATGATTTCAATATCACCGGTTTCAATGTTTGGGTTTTTGTTGCTCCGGCTCGCTACCGTTCCTTTGGCTTGAATTACAAATTCTCTTCCGAGTGGATTTTCATCCAAAAAAGAAGCCATCGATTCGCCGAGTAGTAATTGCGTAATGCCATAACGATCTCTTAGGTCCACAAAAGTGATGGCGCCAAATTTTCTAACTGTTTGAACCCAACCTGCAAGGGTTACTTCATTTCCAACATGGCTTTCTCTTAATTCTCCACAGTTATGCGAACGGTACATAGTGCTAATTTATTGATCCAATAATTTGAAGGGCAAATATACTTTAAATGCCGCTAGAACCCAATCAAAATGGGGGTATTGCAGTCCTTAATTACATGGTTTCTGCTTCATTTTTGTGCCTTGGCTTCCATATTAAGTAATAGAATGCCAAAATAAGCACGCCAATACCAAATGGAAACATGGCAAGGTGCTTGTAGGTGATGCCAAAACAGGCAATGGTTTCGTCGATATGAAAAAACTCGGAAACCATCCAAAAGGAGTTGGCGCTAATCCATACGGTGATGGCCAAATTATGACAGAGTTCAGACATAAACTGTCTTGTACGCCAAGAAATAATGATGGAAATTGCTAAGGTTGGAACAATCATCGCAATCCCAAGTAATGGGATCCCTAAGCACCAGGCAATATCTTTAAATAGCCAAAATACAATGTGTAGGTTTTCCATTTTTCGGTACTGAATGGGGATTACATAATTGTCGTTATTTTTTGAATTTGGCATATTGTTATTGTTAGAATTCTAAGGTATTAAATCTATTGATATTGGCTTCGTTTTCTATGGGTGTTTGGTGTAAAAGATGCGCTGTAAATTGCTCAGCAAAATAGGGGGCCAATGAGCATCCTTTGGTACCCATGCCATTAAATATACCTATGTTTTTATGGATAGGATGCATGCCTACAAATGGCCTACGCTGAATGTTTGCGGGCCTTATCGCTGCAATATGATCTTCTACTTCATAAGGTAATTGTAGCCACTCATTTAGTGCTGCGATTGTTTTTTCTTTAAAAGCAACGGAAGGATCGTCGTTGTTATTGTTCCATTCATAATTTGAACCTACCCAAAATATTTCATCTTTCCAAGGTACAATACTCACTGATTTTTTGTAGATAAACTGTTTGTCTAAATCTTTGATTTTTACAAGTAGGGCTTCTCCTTTATTGGGTGCAAAGGGAAGTTGTTTGAAATAAGGATTGTTATCTCCTTTTGCTCCCTCGCAAAAAATAATTTTATGGGCTGTATAGTTGTCGTAGGTAATTAAATCCGCGTTAATTTCTAGTTTTCTAATATCAAATACATCATGTAGGAGTGCATTTTTTTCTATTAAATATTGGCGCCAATGACGTAGCAAATTTCCTACATCAATGAGCCAACATGGATCAATAACGGTGTGCCCAAAAGGGGCGTCAAAAGCCGCAGTAATATTAGTTGGAAGGGGTGGCGTAGATAGATAAGTAGGATCTTCTGCCAGCCTGTCTGCAAAGGCTTTTTGCATTTGTACACTCGCATGAAAATTGATGATATTGCACTGCTTTACAATGCTAGTGCCAAGTTTATTTTCGAGTGCCTGATACATGCGAACGGCAGCTGGCATCACGGTATCTATTTGCCAGGTTTTAACAATGCGCCTTCCAGTTACAGGGTTAATCACGCCACTCGCAATTTTGCTGGCTGCTTTATTGTTGCCGTCATCAATTACAAGTACTTTAAGACCTTGTAACATAAGGCTGCTACTTAAAACAGTACCAGATATGCCCTGGCCAACTATTATCATATCATAATGGTTGCTGTGCATTTATTCTTCTATTCTAAGTTGGGTACCAGGTATAAAAAGTTTGATAGGGCTGCCACTCGCGCTCTGTTTTGCCGCTTTCGCTTCAATATTTACAACCGTATTACCGGTGGTATAAACACCGGCGTTGGTAAGTACATACTGATACTGGATTTGTTGCTTGGTTAAACCTTTATTGCGAATCTCTTTTGTAAAATACGCATCATATTTTTTCGCTTCAAGATTTTCTGAAAGCAAAAGACGAGCACTTCCCATGGTGTTTTCGGTGATCTGTATTTTGTTAAAAGGGGTTGGTGTAAAAATTGAAATGGTAACGTTAATTGTATCACCAATATGCAGTGACGCATTTTCTGATACATCTATCCAGCGTCCTTTTATTTTTTGTTGCATTGTTTTTTGCAAACTAAAAAGCGCGTTTTTAAAAACGGGCTTTTCAATTTTGTTATAATGCGACCAAACAATTTTAGTTTGTGTGGTATTTAGGAGACCTAAATTATTTGTTTGTAGTGTATATTTCCCCATGTCACTACTGATAAAGTCACTGAGCAATAGGGTGTCAAAACCTGTACGCCCAATGGTTGTAAATTGTTTGTTACCCATTTCTAGTTTCCAATAATCGAGTGGGGTAGATGCCTGATATGAAATGCGCAAACCGTTATGGGTGATGCTTTCTGGGGACTGTAGGAGTGCATTAAAAACACCTTTTAAAAGGGTGTCTTTATTTGTTTTAATAAGTATAGAATCTGCAACAAGTATTCTATTGGTATAAACGTAAAAACTATCTGTGTAATTACTGCTGCCTACAATTTCTTTTTTATTTTCTAATACGGTTGCTTCTAATTGATAGTGAAGCATTTGTATATAGCCAAAAGCTGCTTGTATTGGAAATTGTATTTGCTGTGTGGCTCCGGCTTCTAGGCTATAATATTGAGAAGGAAAAACATTTTGAAACCAACCATCTACGGGGTTATTGTTTGTGGGGTTTATAAGTGCCAAATGAATTTGTCCTGTAACTGGTTTATTGCTTTTATTGGACAGTGTTGCAACGATAAAAGTTTTATCACCTTCTCTTAAAAAGGGCGTATGACTACCCCTTATAACAACCTGTGCAGATGCAAAAAAATAGCAGCCAAATATTAATAGCATCAATAAAAAAACTTGTTTTTGCATGCACCTCATAATTGTAAATCTAAGCATTGATGGGCAAAAAAAAGCCTGCAACAAAAGTTACAGGCTTCCAATGAATAGGGTAATTATTTATTAATGACTTCTGCCATTGTTTTTCCAATGTCTGCAGGGCTCGCTACTACATGAATACCGCATGCTGCCATGATTTTCATTTTAGCAGCTGCTGTATCGTCTGCACCACCTACAATTGCACCTGCGTGTCCCATTCTTCTGCCCGGAGGCGCTGTTTGACCAGCAATGAAACCTACAACAGGTTTTGTTTTATTGGCTTTAATCCACTCAGCTGCTTCAGCTTCCATGCTACCACCAATTTCACCAATCATAATGATACCATCGGTTTCAGGGTCGTTCATTAAAAGTGCAACGGCGTCTTTGGTAGGGGTTCCAATAATTGGATCACCACCAATACCAATTGCTGTCGAAATACCCATGCCCGCTTTTACCACTTGGTCTGCAGCTTCATAAGTTAATGTTCCGCTTTTAGAAACGATACCAATACGTCCTGGCTTAAAAATAAAACCTGGCATGATACCTACCTTTGCTTCTCCGGCAGTGATTACGCCAGGGCAGTTAGGTCCAATCAGTCTTGTATTTTTTCCTAGTAAGTAGTTTTTAACTTTTACCATGTCTTGTACTGGAATACCTTCTGTGATACAAACAACAAGTTCGATACCAGCATCAGTAGCTTCCATAATTGCATCTGCTGCAAATGCAGGAGGTACAAAAATGATACTTACATTGGCACCTGTTGATGCAACAGCGTTTGCTACTGTGTTAAATACAGGCTTATCTAAATGAGTGCTACCACCTTTTCCTGGGGTTACACCACCAACAACGTTGGTTCCGTATTCAATCATTTGGGTAGCGTGGAACGTACCTTCTGTTCCGGTAAATCCCTGAACAATTACTTTCGAATGCTTATTAACTAATACTGACATAGTGGTCTCGGTATTTTATTTGCCGCAAAAATAGGTGAAAAACAATACCTTACCTTCTTTCCTATTAAACTTTACTAAAATATCCCGTTCAATCCCTACTTTTGCGCTCGACTTCGCAGAAGTCTTCATTTTAAAATTAAACACATGGCAACTACTTCAGACATCTCACGTGGGGTGATTCTTAAATTAGACGGAAGCTTATATTCAGTTGTTGAATTTGGCGAAAACAAGACAGCCCGTGCAGCAGCAAAGGTTTGGGCTAAATTAAAAGGGGTAGACAATAAAAGATCTATCGAAAAAACATGGAATAGTGGGGAAACCATTTATCCTGTGCGTGTAGAAAAAAGAGCTTTTCAGTTTTTATACAAAGACGAAAGTGGCTACAACCTTATGAATAACGAGACTTTCGAGCAAATTGCTTTGGGTGAAGAAATGATTGACGCACCTCAGTTTTTAAAAGACGGGTCTGAAGTTTTTGTATTTATCAACACAGAAACCGACCAAGCCATTGGCGCAGAATTACCAGAAAAAATTGTTGTAAAAATCACTTATTGTGAACCCGGTTTAAGAGGCGATACCGCAACAAGAGCTCTAAAAGCAGCAACTGTAGAAACAGGGGCGACTGTAATGGTTCCATTATTTGTAGAAGAAGGGGAGTTGATTCGCGTAAACACTAAATCTGGTGACTACGTGGAAAGAGTAAAAGAATAATTTTAGACGTTAATAAATAAAAAAGGGGAAAATTGAATTTTCCCCTTTTTTTGGCAAAAAATACCTATTTTGCCCCCGAAATTGATCAAAATAACCCCAATTTACCCCAAAAATCGTAAAAATGGACTTAAAGCAAATTCACGAATTAATCAAAATTGTCAATAAAAGTAATATTGGCGAAATCAGTATAGAAGACAAAGATGGTAAAGTTACCATCAAGCAAAAAGAAGAGGCTGCGGTAACGTATACCTCGGCACCTAGTCAGGCAGTGTATGCACCAGCGCCTGCTGTTGCTCCTGCTCCTGTAGCCGCTCCAGCAGCTAGCGCTCCGGCACCTGCTGCTGCTCCAAAAGCAGATAACTTGATCACCATCAAGAGTCCAATGATTGGTACATTTTATAGAAGATCTTCTCCAGATAAGCCATTACTAGTAGATGTGGGTACCGATGTTGCTGCTGGTAAAGTGGTATGTATCATTGAAGCTATGAAGCTATTTAATGAAATTGAAAGTGAAATTTCAGGAACGATTGTTAAGGTGCTTGTAGAAGATGCAAGTCCTGTAGAATTTGACCAACCACTATTTTTAGTGGAACCTAATAAGTAAGAAGGTTTTTCACTTAAACTTTAAATTCAAAAGATGTTTAATAAAATATTGATTGCCAATAGAGGAGAGATCGCGCTTCGTATTATTCGTACCTGCCGAGAAATGGGTATTAAAACGGTAGCCGTATATTCTACTGCCGATAAAGATAGCTTACACGTAAAATTTGCGGATGAAGCTGTTTGTATTGGTAAGCCAAAAGGGGTGGATTCTTATTTAAATATTCCTCATATTATGGCTGCTGCGGAAATCACCAATGCAGATGCCATTCATCCTGGATATGGATTTTTAGCTGAGAATGCCAAGTTTGCACAAATTTGTGCTGACCATGGCATCAAATTTATTGGCCCTACCCCAGAAATGATCAACAAAATGGGGGATAAGATCACCGCTAAAGATACCATGATTAAAGCTGGTGTTCCGGTGGTACCAGGCGGTAAAGGTTTATTAGAAAGTGTAGAAGAAGCGGTAACACTTGCAAAAGAAATAGGATACCCAGTTATTTTAAAAGCGACTGCCGGCGGTGGTGGTAAGGGTATGCGTGTGGTTTGGAACGAAGGGGAAATTGAAAAAGCATATTCAAGTGCCAGACAAGAAGCCGCTGCAGCATTTAAAAATGACGGCGTGTACATGGAAAAATTTGTAGAAGAGCCTCGACATATTGAAATTCAGGTAGCTGGAGATCAGTACGGAACGGTTTGTCATATGAGTGAGCGCGACTGTTCAATTCAGCGCCGTCACCAAAAACTCGTTGAAGAATCACCTTCACCATTTATGACACCTGAACTGCGTAAAAAAATGGGTGAAGCCGCAATCAAAGCAGCTGCAGCAATTAATTATGAAAGTGTGGGTACCATTGAGTTTTTAGTGGACAAGCACCGCAACTTCTATTTCATGGAAATGAATACCCGTATTCAGGTAGAACACTGTGTAACGGAAGAAGTAATCAATTTTGATTTAATTAAAGAGCAAATTAAAATTGCAATGGGTGAAAAAATTTCTGGTCGTAACTACGAGCCACAAATGCACGCCATTGAGTGTCGTATCAACGCAGAAGATCCATACAACGATTTCAGACCATCACCCGGAAAAATTACGGTACTGCATACACCAGGTGGACACGGTGTTCGTGTAGATAGTCATGTATACGCAGGCTATGTAATTCCTCCGTATTATGATTCCATGATTGGTAAACTCATTACGGTTGCTCAAACACGTGAAGAAGCTATCGATACTATGTACCGCGCGCTTTCTGAATATGTAATTGAAGGTGTTAAAACAACCATACCGTTTCATTTGCAACTCATGCAAAATGAAGATTTTAGAAAAGGTAATTTTACCACTAAGTTTTTAGAAACTTTTACAATGAAATAAAAAAAATCCCTTACAATTTGTAAGGGATTTTTTTTGAGTATGAATGGAACTATTGTCCACCACCACGTTGTGGTCTGTTTCTTCTCATTTCTTCGTAGAAATCATCTACTGCTTTAATTTGATCGTCAGTTAAAGGGATAGCCTTTAATTTCTTTTTACGCTCTTCGGCAGTTTCTTTTTGTTTAGCTGCTCTTTCGTCATCTGATAAATCACGAAGACCTCTGTTTTGACTTTGTGCCCACAATTGAATTTCTAAAACCTTGTCTGCTTCTGTATCAGAAAGTTTTGTTTTTTCAATTAACTGAGGCTTGATACGTTGTTTCATCATTTCAAGCATTTGAGCAGGGTCCATTTGCTGACCACCACCAAATCCGCCACCACCTTGTGCCATAACACTAGTAGCTGCGATGCATCCAACAATTGTTAAGAGTGCGATTATTTTTTTCATAGTTAGGTTTTTAGGATAGTTAAGTTACTTATTATTTATTGATCTATTTTATTTTTCGGCCAACATCAGGGATTAGTCGGTACGCTTATCTTAAAAATAACATTTCTCTATACTTTGGTAAAGTCCACTTATCGTCATCTACTAAATGTTCTAGCTTATCTACGTGATAACGGATTTCATCAAAAAAGGATGATTTCACATCTGCTTCATACGCAATCGCTTTTTTTCTAGTGTCTTCGATATTGTTGGCTACTTTTCTAGCTTCAACCATCGCATTTACTTTTGTGTAAATCACTTGAATGTGCTTGCTTACCTGTTGTAGTAAATCGGTTTGACTGGCATAGGTATCTGCGCCAAGTCCAGCGGCTTTTAATCCCGCAATATTACTGGACAATTTATTTTGGTACGTGATGGCTGCAGGTAAAATATGGTTGATGGCTAAATCACCCATGATACGCGCCTCGATCTGAACCTTTTTAATATATTTTTCTAACTCAATTTCATGTCTTGCTTCTAGTTCTGAGTGCGTGTACACATGATTGCGTTCAAATAAATCTTTTGCTTTTTTAGTAACCATCGCATCCAGTGCAACAGGTGTTGTTTTTAAATTCGGAAGCCCTCTGCGTGCTGCCTCTTCGTGCCACTGCTCGCTATAGCCATCACCTTCAAATAACACTGCTTTGCTTTCTACAATGTATTTTTGAATCACTTGCATAATGGCAATTTCTTTTTTGTCGCCTTTTTCTACAAGACCATCCACATCTGATTTAAATTGTTTTAACGTATCTGCAACAATGGTGTTTAATACCGTCATTGAAATAGCGCAGTTGGCAGAAGAACCTACTGCTCTAAATTCAAATTTGTTGCCTGTAAATGCAAATGGGGAAGTGCGGTTACGATCTGTATTGTCTAATAATAATTCCGGAATACTTCTATGTAAATCCAGTTTTAAAATAGCTTCGTCTTGTTCGTCAAACTTAGTGCCCACGCGGGTTTCAATGTCTTCTAATACTTTGGCTAAGTACTGACCTACAAAAACAGATATGATAGCTGGGGGTGCTTCGTTGGCACCAAGTCTATGATCGTTAGGTGCAGATGCAATCGCAGCGCGCATGATATCTGCGTAATCGTGAACGGCTTTAATGGTGTTTACAAAGAAGGTCAAAAACATGAGGTTTGTTTTTGGCGTTTTACCAGGTGCTAATAAATTAACGCCTGTGTCTGTTGCTAAACTCCAGTTGTTGTGTTTGCCACTTCCGTTGATACCAGCAAAAGGTTTCTCGTGAAACAATACCACTAATTTGTGACGCTTTGCAACACGACTCATGATGTCCATTAAAAGGGTGTTGTGGTCTACTGCAATATTTACTTCTTCAAATATTGGGGCGCACTCAAATTGAGCAGGTGCTACTTCGTTGTGACGTGTACGAAGTGGAATACCAAGTTTATAAGACTCTTGTTCAAAGTCGCGCATGAACGCATACACGCGCTCCGGTATTGAGCCAAAATAATGATCTTCTAATTGTTGACCTTTAGCGGGAGAGGCGCCATATACGGTTCTTCCACATTGTATAATATCGGGTCTTGCATTGGCAAGCGCTTCATCAATAACAAAATATTCTTGTTCCCAACCAAGGGTAGGGGTTACTTTGGTTACGTTTTTATCGAAGTAATGACATACATCGATGGCTGCTTTGTTAACGGCTTCTACCGCTTTTAATAGGGGCGCTTTATAGTCTAAAGATTCACCCGTATACGCCACAAATAATGTTGGGATACAAAGTGTTTTACCTTGTCCAATTTCAATAATAAAAGCGGGTGATGCAGGGTCCCAAGCTGTGTAGCCTCTTGCTTCAAATGTAGCACGTAGGCCTCCACTTGGAAAAGATGATGCGTCAGGCTCTTGTTGAATAAGCGCTGCGCCATCAAATTCTTCGATGGCGGTGCCATCACCTTTTAATGTAAAAAATGAATCGTGTTTTTCGGCGGTGGTTCCGGTAAGGGGTTGGAACCAGTGTGTATAGTGCGTTACGCCTTTGCTTTCGGCCCAGGCTTTTATACCAATGGCAATTTGATTGGCCATGGTGCGGTCAATTTTTTTACCACCCCTGATACTCGTAATTAAACTTTTATAAGACTCGTCGGTAAGGTATTCTCTAGCAGTTTTTAAAGTAAAAACACTAGAATTAAAAATGCCGGTAATTTTTGCACTCGCTGCTACGGTGGTTTGGTTATTTTTCAAATCACGGATCGCATCAAAACGTAATGACATATAAATCGTTTTAATATGAATTAAAGATTAAAGGTAGCAGCAATAGGGTAGGTCAACGCGTATAGTAATCAACAAAAAATCCCCCAAATTTTCATTTGAGGGATTTCGATTGCTTACTAAACCTTTTAAATATTAAACCTTAGCAGTTTTAACTGTTTTAATAATGCGTGATGCTACTTTGTATGGATCTGCAGCAGAGTTTGGACGACGATCTTCCAACCATCCTTTCCAACCTTTTTCTACCGCTCCGATAGGAATACGGATAGAAGCGCCTCTATCAGAAACACCGAAAGAGAAATCGTGGATTGATGCAGTTTCATGCTTACCTGTTAAACGTAAGTGGTTGTCTGCACCGTATACATCAATATGTTCTTTAACAAATGGACGGAACGCTTCACAAATGGTTTCGTATACTTCACGCTTGCCACAAGTTCTTAAAGTTGTGTTTGAGAAGTTTGCGTGCATACCAGATCCGTTCCAATCTAGTGTACCTAGCGGCTTACAATGCCAGTTAATAGATACGCCATAGGATTCACCAATTCTTTCTAATAGATAACGTGCAATCCAAATTTGGTCACCTGCTTCTTTAGCACCTTTTGCAAAAATTTGGAATTCCCACTGACCAGCAGCAACTTCTGCATTGATACCTTCAACGTTTAAACCTGCTTCTAAGCAAATGTCTAAATGCTCTTCTACAATATTTCTGCCAAATGCATTGTTTGCACCCACAGAGCAGTAGTAAGGGCCTTGAGGTCCAGGGTAACCACCTTCTGGGAAACCTAAAGGCTTATTGGTAGAAGGGTTCCATAAAAAATATTCTTGTTCAAAACCAAACCAGAAATCATTATCATCATCTTCGATGGTTGCGCGACCATTAGAAACGTGCGGTGTGCCATCTGCATTTAATACTTCACACATTACGAGGTATGCCTCTTTGCGTCCTGGATCTTTACAGATATATACAGGCTTTAAAAGACAATCTGAAGAACCGCCAAGTGCTTGTTCGGTAGAAGAGCCATCAAAGCTCCACATATCGCAATCTTCTAATTTTCCACTAAAGTTTTTTTCAATTTTAGTCTTACTTCTTAAAGACTGTGTAGGCTTGTAGCCATCCAACCAAATGTACTCTAATTTCGATGCTGACATGGTAAAGGTTTTATATTAAAAATTATTATATATAAATCAAAGTGCTTATTTCTTTGATTATTTAGCAAAAATAAGCCACATGATTCAAAATTTACAATTATTTATCAATAGATATTTACATTCTAAAGCTAAATATTAACATTAAAAATTAATATAATGTATATTTTAGGCATTAATGGACTGAAAATCAACTAAAACCCTGAATTACACATTTTTGGGTAGCTGATGTTGACAATTCGGCAAGTGAAATAACCGGGGCTATCTTACCTTCGCTGCATCATGGAAATTACAGTAGAAACCGCCCAAAAACTTCGCCTTACTGCCGAAGAATTTGAACTCATCAAACAAAAATTAGGTCGTACCCCCAACTTTACAGAGCTCTGTTCTTTTAGTGCTATGTGGAGTGAGCATTGTAGCTATAAAAATTCAATTAAGTGGCTCAAAACACTGCCTCGTGATGGAGGTCGAATGCTAGTGGCTGCCGGTGAAGAAAATGCAGGCTTAATGGATATGGGCGGTGGCTTTGGAGTGGTATTTAAAATTGAAAGCCACAACCACCCAAGTGCACTAGAGCCTTTTCAGGGAGCAGCTACGGGTGTAGGTGGTATTCAGCGTGATATATTTACCATGGGTGCACGTCCTATTGCATCACTCAATAGTTTGCGTTTTGGAAATCTACAAGATACAAAAACACAGCGCCTGCTAAAAGGTGTGGTGCATGGCATTGGACATTACGGCAATTGTTTTGGTGTGCCGACAGTTGGCGGTGAAGTTTATTTTGAAGATTGTTATCATACCAATCCACTTGTGAATGCCATGAGTGTTGGTATCATGAAAGCAGGCGATATGATATCTGCAACTGCTGCAGGTATTGGTAACCCTGTATTTTTTGTAGGAAGTGCAACGGGTAAAGATGGTATTGGTGGTGCAAGTTTTGCATCTGCAGATATTACTTCTGATAGCGTAGAAGAATTACCAGCAGTGCAAGTAGGTGATCCATTCCAAGAGAAAAAATTATTGGAAGCTTGCTTAGAACTTATTCATACTGGCGCTATTGTTGGAATGCAAGATATGGGAGCTGCAGGTATTATTTGTTCTACAGCAGAGATGAGTGCAAAAGGTGGCGTGGGTATGCGTATCGATTTAGAAAAAGTTCCGACACGTCAAAAAAATATGAAAGCTTGGGAGCTACTTTTAAGTGAGAGCCAAGAGCGCATGTTGATTGTAGTTGAAAAAGGAAAAGAAGCATCTGTTTTACAAATATTTGAGAAGTGGGATTTGTCTGCAAGCAATATCGGAGAAGTTACAGGTGATGGTATTTTAAATTTTTATATGAATGGTGTGCACGAAGCTTCATTGCCGGCACACGAACTCGTGTTGGGTGGTGGCGCTCCTCAGTACACTAGAGAATATACAGCACCTGCCTATTTTTCTAAAATAGAAGCCTTTGATATAAATAGCGTTGCTGATGTTACAAGTGTGCAAGAAACAGCGGAGGCACTTGCAACCCTTCCCAACATTGCATCTAAGCGCTGGGTATACACACAATATGATAGCATGGTTGGTGCTGCAAATGCATCTACCAATGCGCCAAGTGATGCATCCATTGTGCTTGCAAAAGGAACGGGCAAAGGCCTTGCAATGACCGTTGATTGTAATAGTAAATATGTTTTTGCAGATCCTTACAAAGGCGGCATGATTGCCGTTGCAGAAGCAGCTCGAAACATTGTTTGCAGTGGCGGTGAGCCTATTGGCGTAACCAACTGTTTAAACTTTGGTAATCCGTACGACCCAGAAGTGTATTATCAATTTGTAAAAGCAGTAACCGGTATGGGTGATGCTTGTCGTAAATTTAATACACCTGTAACAGGTGGTAACGTAAGTTTTTATAACCAAAATCCAGAAGGTCCTGTATATCCAACACCAACCATTGGTATGGTAGGTATTGTTGATGATATGTCTGCAACCATGACACTTAACTTTAAAAAAGAAGGTGACGTTATTGTTTTATTAGGTGCTGCACAAAATGATATTGGATGCTCTGAGTATTTACACAAAATTAAAAAAGTAGAATATTCTCCAGCACCACATTTTGATTTAGATACCGAGTTTAACGTACAACAACTAGTTGCGTCTTTAATCAAAAATAAAAGCATTGTTAGTGCGCACGATATCAGTGAAGGTGGCCTTGCCATTACACTATTAGAATCTGGTTTTACAAATAATTTAGGTTTTGAAGTAAGCGCTGCGCCTACAGGTTTTAGAACCGATGCTTATTGGTTTGGAGAAGCGCAAAGCCGCGTGGTAGTTAGTTGTGGAGCCGAGCAACTAGTGGAAGTGGAACGAGCCGCGGCAGCGGCGGGTGTGGCTTTTTCTGTCTTAGGAAAAGTTACAAGTGGCGCAGTAAATGTGGGTGCAGAAAACTGGGGAACCATTGCTAGTTGGAAACACAAATATGATACTGCTATCGAAAATTTGATCAAATAATTTACGACAATCCTTTAATGCTACATACATTTCAATGACAACAAATCCTTCCACAA
>JAGWVE010000087.1 GCA_018971025.1 Bacteroidota bacterium
TTTTCATAAGTAGCGTTGCTTCCATAAATAAAAATTGTGGCGCCCAAATATCTTTGCCATAGGTAGCGGTAGCTTCATCTTTTAGTGCAAGTGCTTTTTCGTATTCTCCTTTTGTAAAATATTCGTAAATACGTAAATAGGCATTGTCAGCACTGGAAATAGAAGTGTTGTTTGTGGTGTCTTTTTTTGCCAACAATTTACTACTCGGAAATTTTTCTTGTAACAACTTGCGCAAAGAGTCTGCTTTATTTTGATCACCAGTAACGCTATAGCAAAGCGCTAAATTATGGTACACCAAATCAAGTGAAGCACCTGTAGCAAACTTATTTAAATAGAAAGTATAGGCTTCCATCGCAGAAGGGTAGTCCGATAAGCTAAGTTGAAAAATTTGAGCGTTATCAAGTAATGCCTTGGCCCATTTTTGGTTGGAGGCTTCAAGTTGTTTTGAATTTGTAGGAATAGATTCTGCTAGTGCTTCGTAACTAATGCTTTGCGTACTATCTTTTTTGGCAGCATCGGTGGTGGCTGTTACCATGTTTATAGAAGCAGCGCCAATATTTGCATCTAGTGCTGCCTGTCTTCGCCAGTTGTCCAGATTTTGCCTATTGCCCCAAATGTTTTTAAATGTTTGAGCACCTTTGGTGCGAAGCGCTTTGTTTAAAAAGTAAAATCCGGTATTGTCGTTTGTGTTAAATAAATCAAATGTTGCGGTAGCGTTGGCGTCCATATTTTTATCCTGAGCCACATCTTCTTTTTCTTTACGTAACTGCTTGTATAGCTTTCTTAAAAATATGGTTCTTTCAATTTCTGGAAGCGCTGCAATTTTTTGTAAGCTATCTTCTAATTGTATGCTTGTTAAATTGGCATTGATGAGTTGTAAGGCTGGCTTTCGCGTTTCAATTTTTTCTTTCTGAAGTGCATCCAGGTTTTGAACGTTTACCGTGTCGTAGTATTTGTAAGCGTCGCCATATTTTTTTTGATCGTAATTGATATCACCCAATAACACAAAAGATTGTTGTTTTTGCGCCTCATTGTCGCCTGCATTTTTAATACTCTCTAATAAATATGTTTGGGTGAGTGCGTAATTTTTTTTGGATAACTCCACAGATGCTGCAGCAAAATAAATAACGTCTTTATAAGCTTCGTACCTATCTTTTTTGGCCATTAGAAGTAGCGCTTTGCTATCTGCGCCTGTAGTTACAGAAAGTCTATTTAATGCAACGTTGGCGTATATTTCTAAGTAGGGGTCTTGTGCAACCGCTATTGCCTGCAAATAATATTGTTTCGCCTCTTTGTGTAAGCCACTTTTTTCAAATAACTGCGCCGTTAAATATGCTTTTCTTGATTTCTCTATTTTAGTTGCTGCAAACGGAATTGTTTTTGCTAAAAAGTTGGCAGCTAGTTCGTAGCGTTCTACTTTATAGTAGCCATAAGCGGTTAATTCATCTAGGGCAGGAATAAGTCTGGCCGGAAAAATTTTATCGGTTCTTAATAATGCAGTCAACCCTGTTGCTTCCGATAGTTTGTTTTGTTCGAGGTAGGTGCGTATCATCCACAAAAAACTTTCGTTTCTGCTAGGTAGCGTGGTGGTAATTTTTTTCCAAATATTTCTTTTCTCATTGGTAGAAATAGTAAACACCCCACCCGTATTGCTAATATTACTTCCAATAGGAATATCAGCTCCTTCGTCTTTTGGCGCAAATGCATAATTGACATATTTGAAAACAGCAAGTGCCGAATCAAAATCTTGACGGTGCAAATATGCTTTTCCTAAAATGATGTATAAATTATCTACCCAGTCACTTCTTAAATCATGTAATAAAATGCCAGCCGTACATTTATAAATGATGGTGTCAATTTCATCTTTTGCAGTTACTTCTAAACTATACGGATAAAAGGGTAGTAGCTCGGCATAGTTTTCTTTTTGCTTTTGCGTGGCCCTTTCAATGATGTCAGCTAACCTATTAGTGGCATTAAAAACATAATTGTACCTAGTAACTGTATTGTTAAAAATTCGCTTGGGTAACCTAAATCCTTTTTCGCCTGTTTTTTCGGCGGGGAGTAAGCGTTCGGTATAGGGTTTATTTTTTTGCAAACTAATGCCTGTATAGGGTTGGGCCACCAACATATGGGCCAGTCCAACCATCAAAAAAAGTAACAGGGCATAGGTTTTCATGAATCTTAAAAATAGGCCTTAAAAATACATTTATTTCCGTTTTGAGGGCGTATTAAAACAACTTTAAGGGCTACCTTTATGCTTATTTAACAATATGGACACCATACCTACAAAAAACGAGCCCACCCGCCTTGGTACCCACTATAGGCTTGTGGTGATGGATGACGATACTTTTGAAGAAGTTGTTACCCTAAAACTCTCTAGAACGAGCGTGTATATTGGCCTAAGTACTTTGTTTGTATTTCTGATTGGTATTACCATCGTTTTTATTGCATTTACACCGCTTAAATATTATATACCCGGGTATGGTACGCGTGAGGGCCGTGCGGCACTTCAAAATTTAAAAATTAGAACCGATTCGTTGGAGCAGGTAATTCGTTATAACGAACAATATTTTAATAGTGTAAAAAAAGTAATGGAGGGAAGTGACAAGGGGATGGAATTGGATACGGTTCCATTAAATATTCCAAAGGCAGAAGTGATTCACGATTAACTATTCATGTAACAATGCCACAAAAAGATCCAAAGCCTTTTTTACAATATGCAAGTTTAGCCACCCAATTATTGGTGTCATTTGCATTTGCCGCCTTCGGCGGCAAATGGCTGGATCTCAAAATTTTTTCTCGAAAACCTGTTTTTATCTGGATACTTCCACTGATCGTAGGCATTGGACTAATTATTAAAGTAATCAAAGACACCGATAATAAAACAGGCGCCAACAAAGTCACGGATACAAAAACGGACAATAAAAATTAAACGCAATAATATAAGATGTTCAAATACTCGAAACTAACATACCCCATTGGCTTACTCTTTATATTTGTACATGCAGGTATTGAGTTGGGTCAACAACAACTTCTTGCTTACAAGTTTGTACCATCCGTAATTGCGTATGCCAATGTGATACTTTTTTTAGTAACGCTTATAGGATTAATAGCGCTCATCAATGCTTCTAAAAATCCAAATCCCAATGTACTTGTAAGAACCGTCATGGCAGCTATGGGGCTTCGTTTACTCGGGATAGCAGTGGCCGTTTTACTCTATATGAAACTTGCGGGTGCTGCCATTAGTCCACGCTCTGTGTATGCATCTTTTGCGCTGTATCCACTCTATACCTTTTTAGAAATCCGACTCTTTTTAAAATTGAATGTCAAAAAATAATGCCCATTAAAGAGCATCCGATGCAGGCGCTGGCAAGTTTTTTGCCAGAAAAAAGTTTCGAGCAGGTGCTTGCGTATCTGCATGAGTACCGGGTGCATTTAACCATTACCAAACAGCGTAAATCGGTACTTGGCGATTATAGACATCCAGGTAGGGGTGCTAACCACCGCATTAGCATCAATGGCAATTTAAACAAGTACGAATTTTTAATTACGTTTTTACACGAGCTCGCACATTTACTCACTTTCGAAAAATTTAGTAACCGTGTAGAAGCGCATGGTAAAGAATGGAAATTTTGTTACGGGCAACTTTTACAATCTTTTGTTGCGCAACAAATTTTTCCGCCCGATGTAGAAAAAGCACTCCAAAAATCTATTTTAAATCCGGCCGCAACAGCCGGTGGTGAAACCGAACTCTTACTGGTACTGCGAGGCTACAACGAAAAACACAAGCCCGGATACGCATTGGTAGCAGGTATTGCAGAGGGTTCGTTATTTGCAACAGACAATGGACGTATTTTTTGTAAAGGGCCACTGCGCCGTAAACGCTACGAATGCACCGAGGTTAAAACCGGACTACGTTACACCTTTAGCGCGCTATCAGAAGTAAAGCCCATTACAAATTCGCAATAAAAAAAGCCCCCAATAAGTTGGAGGCTTTTAAAATAATAGTCTTTAGGTATTATGCTACCGCTTGCTTTACTAAGTCTGCAGCTTCGCTTAACTGAATAGCTGATTGAACTTTAAGTCCACTCTCATCAATTAATTTTTTAGCTTCTACTGCATTGGTTCCTTGTAAACGAACAATGATAGGGATATTGATATTGCCTAA
>JAGWVE010000088.1 GCA_018971025.1 Bacteroidota bacterium
CAAGGCAGTGTTACCAAGAACTTTCTATTGGTGTCGCAAAACCCACATCAGCAGAACTCGCGGCCGCAAAGCATTATTTTATAGGATCTCATTCAATACACCAAGAAGTCAATGCGGGTGTATTTGAAAAATATGCCTTAGACGTAGCTGCTCAAATTTTTAAATCCAATTCAACCGCTGTAATGGTAGGTGGTACAGGCCTTTACATTAAATCCTTTTGTGAAGGGATAGACGCTATGCCAACTATTGATCCTGCGCTAAGAAATTCTATTATCGAGGATTATGAAAATAATGGATTGGCCTCGTTGCAAGAGCTGGTTCAAAAAAAGGATCCGGTATACTGGAACCAAACTGCTGAGCAAAACAATCCACAGCGCCTTATGCGCGCGCTAGAAATAGTACTTACAACTGGCGCTTCTATTACCAGTTTTCAAACAGCGCAAAAAGTTGCTAGACCTTTTAATATTGTAAAAGTTGGGTTATCAATGCCAAGAGAAATACTCAATGCGCGTATTAATGAAAGGGTAGACGACATGATGGAAGAAGGGCTGTTGCAAGAAGTAACAAGCCTCTTGCCAAACGCAACTATGAATGCATTACAAACTGTGGGCTACAAAGAAATTTTTGCACACTTGCGTGGTGAAATTTCTTTACAAGATGCAGTGGCACAAATCAAGCAAAATACCAGACAGTATGCCAAGCGTCAAATGACTTGGTTTAAAAAAGATGCTGCAGTAAACTGGTTAGAACTTAACTCCAAAAGTTAACATAACGGTTCCTCTAGAGCCTGTTTGCGACGCAAAAGTATTGGGCTTATCGTTTAAGCGATATGCAAATTGAACGTCTTTATTTACAACGTGCGCATAACTTAGATCAATAAAAATACCATGGTCTCTATAGCCAATACCGCCTGTAGCAAGCATTCTGCTCGCTTTTAACGCATCATCTGCGTAAGGGCTACCGTAGTAGGCGCCACCCAGTCTAAACATGACAGTATGAAATTTAATTTCACCACCTAGTTTAACATTGATATTGCCTTTGTAGGTTTCTTTAATCGTTTCGTTTACTTGTTGGTAGTAATTTTTTAAGCCCATATCTGTTTGATCAATGGCAGAAAAACGAGAGCCTTTATAATTTACATACTCGATATCGGCACTTACAAAAGCACGTTGCTTGCGGGTATCTTTAATTTCTCTAAATACATAACTAGCACTAGCGATTGCTCTCCAAGGCGTTACCAAATTATAATTGCTCTTACCTGCGTTGCCACTATTTAGTTGATCACTGGTGGCTGTTCTAACGCGTGCATACGATTCGGTGTTGGCTGTTAACGAAGCGCGCACTTCATCTTTAAAACCAATGACCTGTGGTGTGTGCACTGCAAAACCAATACGCCAATATTCGGTAGGCTTGTAAATGGTTCCAAGTTTTAATCCCATACCTACACCTCTAGAAGTAAAGCTTTCTTTAAACGTAAAACTTGCAAATTGATTGTTAGGGTTATTGGTAGCGTCCGTTTCTGAATAGGTAAGCTCTCTGGTGTAATTGATGATAGGAATGGTTAAACTTCCACCCACATACATTTTGTCCTCCATATTGCCCGCAAGCCCAATGGCCAATTCGTTATAACCACCAGCAGTAATGGCATCATAGCTTTGATTAACACCGGTGGAAATAGGCACCATGCTTTGGTAGCCATCAAATTTACCTTGTGCATTATTAGAAGTATCAATTAAAAAAGTTCTGAAAGCAAGCGATGAACCAAAAATATAATTGCGTAATGCTGCGTTGGTATCTGCTAAATCTCTGGTAAGTTCTTCGAGATATTGCTCCGAAAAAGAACTCATATTATTGAATCCTTTAAAACTAATTCTGTTGTTATAATTAGCAACTTGATTGATAGAAATTGCAATGGCATTGCTGGTCCATTTGCTTTTTTTATTGTTGGTAAAACCAAAAATAAAACCACTAGCACCGTATACTGCATTGTTTTTTGCATTACTCGTATCGGAACCTCTGTAATTAAATTTATTGTTATTGAGGTTCATGCCTGGTGATAAAACAAACTCAGATGTTTTAAATAATCCAAGCCCTGCAGGGTTTACGTGGTTGGCTGTAATTTCTCCACCCAATGAGCCCATGACGCCACCCGTAGCAATATTTCTGGCAGAACCATTTTGTGTAAACCAAGCTGTGCGCAGTGCATAGTCTGGTTGTTGTGCAAATAAAGTGGTAGCAAATAATGTTGCTACAGCGAGTATAATTACTTTCATAAATGTTTGCTTGAATCCTTTACAACTAGTTGTCTCTTCCACCTCTACCACTTGAAGCGCTAGAGCCTGAACTTTTTACACCACCGCTATTGCCCCCAGCACTGCTAGAAGGAACTGCTGCCGCACCACCACCACTAGGAGCCGAGTTAGAAAATGTACGAGCAGCTCTATCCCAACTATCAATGGTGCTACTACCACCACCAATGGCTGTTGCGGTAGAAAATACTTTTTTAACTAAGTTGCCAAAACTATTACCTGTATTTACATTTTCATAAACACCTGTTTTAGGATTGCGGTAACCTAGGTTAACATTGCCGTAGGTTTTATTTTTATAAGCGGTAACATTGGATCCAGCACCAATGCTTCCATTAAATTTTGGATACTTGTAAGAGATAACTGCTGCGATAGGATTTGAAATACCATAGTTCCAGCCATAGCCGTAACCATAGTTAGATCCAAAACCAAATCCTGGCGTAAATCCATTACTGCATCCACAGTTGTAATTGTATCTGTAATTGCCAAACTTGCTATTATAATTATAGCCACCAAAATCGTAGCGGCTATCATACCAGTAACTATAATCATCGATACAGCTAAAACGGTAGCGGTTGCTTAATTTAAGGCGTAAAAAACGGTCTTCTTGAGCCGTGGTATAACGCTCATATTGGTCTTTGGCTTCTTCTTCG
Organism: Bacteroidota bacterium; assembly: GCA_018971025.1. Lineage (GTDB taxonomy): Bacteria > Bacteroidota > Bacteroidia > Chitinophagales > Chitinophagaceae > Sediminibacterium. Next base: position 2,960 of record JAGWVE010000088.1, read on the forward strand.
CGCTCTAACTCTTTTTTAGTGACACCATTGGCTGGTGAATAGTACACGTCATCGGGGGTTTGTCCGGCCTCATAAATGGTGCCGCAACTAGTTGCGAAAACGAGAAAAACTGCTACTGATAAAAGGTTTGTTTTCATGGCAGATAGGTATTTAGGTATACTATTATGCGAAGTTACATACATTTGCGGTGTAGGCGACTACAATTACAGGATTGGTATTTAATATCTAAACTAACAATTGTGAGCCTTATATTTTGTTAAGAATATTGTAATTCAATTATGAGTAAGGAAATAACCCCAAGAGCCCAGGATTATTCGCAGTGGTACAACGATTTAGTGATAAAAGGAAGCCTCGCAGATTATAGTGCGGTTAGAGGCTGTATGGTGATCAAACCTTATGGTTTTGCCCTTTGGGAAAACATGCGTGATGTACTTGACAAAATGTTCAAAGACACGGGTCACCAAAATGCATACTTTCCTTTATTTATTCCTAAAAGTTTATTTGAGGCCGAAGAAAAAAATGCAGAAGGTTTTGCAAAAGAATGTGCCGTAGTTACGCATTACCGTTTAAAAACAGATCCTAACAATAAAGGAAAATTAATTGTAGATCCAGAGGCAAAACTAGAAGAAGAATTGGTGGTGCGTCCAACTTCAGAAGCCATTATATGGAACACCTATAAAGGATGGATTCAATCCTATCGTGATTTACCCATACTCGTAAATCAGTGGGCTAATGTGGTACGCTGGGAAATGCGAACAAGACTTTTTTTACGTACTGCAGAATTTTTATGGCAAGAAGGTCATACGGCGCATGCTACCAAAGAAGAAGCCGTTATTGAAACAAAAAAGATGCTCGAAGTATACGCCGATTTCGTAGAAAATTGGATGGCGCTTCCGGTAATAAAAGGTGTTAAAACCCCTAACGAGCGTTTTGCTGGCGCAGAAGATACGTATTGCATTGAGGCTATGATGCAGGATGGTAAGGCGTTACAGGCAGGTACCTCACACTTTTTAGGCCAAAATTTTGCAAAGGCATTTGACGTTAAATTCTCTGATAAAAACAATAACCTCGAATAC
>JAGWVE010000089.1 GCA_018971025.1 Bacteroidota bacterium
TAGATATTGCTTAGATTCACTAATAAGTGGACTTAGGGCAATTTTTATGTTTTCAACAGGAACCTTTAGCTGATAATCATAATTTAAAGAATTAGGCTCGTACTGAACTATGACATTGTAAGAATTAATTAGATTAGACAATTCTTGAATAGATGTTATATTGTAAAATAAATCTTTTGTCTTAGCGTCTATGTTAGATGGGAAATTCAAGAAAATTGTTTCGTTATCATTTATCTGACTACCAGATTCTTGAGTGGTATTTAAAACAGATGTTTGAACTCCAGAATTTATTGCAAAAGTAGCAGATCCAAGATTAAATCGATTTTGATTAAGTGCATTTAGAAATCTTTCTTTTGCTTGATTATTTGTATTATCTAATTTGCTATATTTTTTACATGAGTTAAAGATAAAAACGAAGGAAAAAATCAAAAGGTTGATAGAAACTAACATGAAAATCCCTTTTGAAAATAATTTAACCGGATAAAGTAAAGCGTAAATGATTTTCATATTGATAAATTTTAAGTAAATAAATACTCCTATGAAAATACATGTAATGAACACAATGAATACTTCATTGAAAATAAATGCGGTTTATTCTTAATGATAATTGTATTTATACGTTACTACGTTTTTCAAATTCAAGAAAAATGGTATTCCGAAGATATGTTTGTGCGGTTTAGGGTGATAGAGAAATGAATGTTGCTAGGGATTAGCTACGCACCCAAGGGGCTGGATTAGCTGCGCACCCAAGGGGCTGGATTAGCTGCGCTGAGCCCTTTGAGGGGGGCCTGCATTAGAATCAAATGCGGGACCTTCGGACCCGCAATATTTTCATTTCAGCCGCTTTCGAACGTAAACGTCCAAAGCTCCTTCAATGAAAAATGCCCCTGAAAGGGGCATTTGATTCTTAATGCGGAGAGAGAGGGATTCGAACCCCCGGACCTGTAACAGTCAACGGTTTTCAAGACCGCCGCATTCGACCGCTCTGCCATCTCTCCGCGGCAAAAGTACGGTTTGAAAAGCAGCAACCAAAAAAAAAGTAAAAAAAATCTGAAACACCCTATTTTATTGACTTTGAGGGCGTTATTTTGGCAAATCTGGGAGTTTTTCGACCACAGAAAGGTCTGCGAGGTCTACATTGATGGGGAGCTGGCCTATCTGAACAATGGCTCTTTTACCCCTAATTTCCAGTACCGTTCCTACCTGATAATTCTTTTTAAGCTTCACCAAACTACCTACTACCACTTTAGCAGTGGTTTCTTTGTATTGTTTATCTACCTTTTTGGCAAGCTTATTAACCACCACTTGCTCTTTGCCTTTAAATAATAAATGCTGCAAGTTTTTTACCACTTCGCTTTTATTTTCGGCCTTTTTATAATCTAGTACCACCTGCTTAAGTTTGCGCTCCATATCTTTTAAATACACGAGCCTTTCTTCGGTGATTTGATTTTGTTGCTTTAAAAGTTCTACTTGCTGACGGTGCTTTTCTTTATTAAGCACCAGTTCCATTTCTTTTTTGAGCTTTTCATTTTCACGCAGCATTTTATGTAGCTGCAATTTCTCTTTGTCTAAATGCTGTAAGTCCTGCTCTGTGCGGTTGAGTAATTTATCAAGCTTAAAATGATCTTCGTCTACTAATTTACGTGCCCTATTAATGAGTGCTTTAGGAAGGCCAATTCGTTCTGCAATAGCGAATGTATAAGAGCTACCAGGCTTGCCTATAATAAGCTTATACATGGGAAGCAAATGCACTTCATCAAATTGCATGGCACCATTAATAATACCTTGCGTATGATTAGCCATTACTTTTAAATTGAGGTAGTGCGTAGTTACAACACCCAATGCATGCTTGCGAGATAATTCTTCTAATATCACTTCTGCAAAAGCGCCTCCTAAATTTGGATCACTTCCACTTCCTAATTCATCAATAAAAAATAAGGTTTTACCATTGGCCACTTCAATAAAGTGTTTCATGTGCATCAAGTGACTCGAATAGGTACTTAATTCAAATTCTAAATTTTGTGTGTCGCCAATATGTATAAAGAGTTGCTTAAAAATGCCCATTTGAGAGTCCGGACTTACCGGCACCAATAACCCACTCTGCATCATCATTTGATTGAGGCCAATGGTTTTCATGGTAACGGTTTTACCTCCGGCATTGGGCCCACTAATAATTAAAATACGCTGCTGTGCGTCTAATTTAATGTTTACAGGAATGGTATTTTTTCCAGCTCCCTTATTGTATAAATATAAAAGTGGATGGTAGGCATTAATAAGTTCGATATGCGCTTTATCAAGTAGCTCAGGCAAATTAGCATTCATATCGATAGCCAATTTTGCCTTGGCTCTAATAAAATCAAATTCGCCAGCTATTTGTAAATAGGCAGTTAATAGTGGCGCATACATAGACATGGTAGCAGTGAGTGCACGTAATATGCGCTGCACTTCTTTGGCCTCTTCGTGTTCTAATGCAAAAACTTCGTTGTTGAGTTCGATTGTGTCTTCGGGTTCAATAAAAGCTGTTTTTCTACTATCACTTTCACCGTGTAAAATTCCTTTCACTTGTCTTTTATGCTCCGAAAAAACTGCTACTACCCTTCTCCCATTACTAAAGCTTTCATCAATATCCGCAGTGTAACCTGCTTTGGCTAATTTTTGAATTACTTTCTCAAACATGCGCCTTAACTCGTTTCTGCGCTTGTATAAACTGAGCCTAATTTTTTGTAGATCGTCAGATGCATTGTCTTTAACAATACCCTGTTCATCTAAAACTGCATCTATACTATCCTTGATATTTTTTTCGTAATACGCATCTGCTAATACCTGCGCCATCGAACTAAATGCTGCGCGTTTTTCAGGATCAAACCATCTAAAAATATTTTCGGCATTGATGGTTAACTTTCGAATGAGCATCCACTGATCACCTGCTAATAAAGCACCAGGTATCCCTAACAATTTTAATTCTTTTTGTAAGTGATAGGTAAAATCATTGGGGAAATACTGCGCCTGTCTTAATAGCATTGCAAACTCGTGTGTTTGGCGCAGCTCTTTGTGGATATAATCTTTGTGTGTATGGATGCGTAAATTGTTAGCACGCTCCTGTGCATACACAGTTTTACAATGCGCTTCTAAAAGTGCTTTTACCTTGTCAAACTCCAGTTGGTAAAGGGCGGTATCGGGATATAAACGCATCATTGTTAAATAGACCGGCGCAAAGGTAAGCTAAGCGCGGTTAAACCTTTTACAAGATTTTATGTTTTAGTTATAATAGTGGATCAACCAAGGATCATTAATTTTGACTACAAATAAAGCCTTATGCGTTTATTACTTGTAACCTTATTAACGGCCACCTGCCTACATGCATGTAGTCAACCCGTAAAAACTAAAACCCAACCAGCCATGAGTACCAATTCAGATAAGCTTGAAACCATTTATTTAGGAGAAGGATGTTTTTGGTGCACCGAAGCGTTTTTTCAGCGTGTTAACGGCGTTGTTAGTGTAGAAAGTGGCTATGGCGGTGGTTTTGTAGAAAACCCTACTTATGAGCAGGTATGTGATAAAAATACCGGTCACGTAGAACTTGCAAAAATTGTTTTTGATCCAGCAGTTGTAAGCATCGACGAAATACTTGAAATATTTTGGAAAACACATGATCCAACTACACTTGATCAACAAGGCAACGATGTAGGCCCTCAATATAAAAGCGTGGTATATTATGTTACAGAAACACAAAAACAAATAGCTCAAAAATATAAAGAGGCACTTGATAAAAGCGGAGCATTTAGCGCTCCAATTGTTACCACCATTGAGCCTTTCAAAAATTATTACCCTGCCGAAAACTACCATCAAAATTATTACAACAGTAATACTGGTCAGGGCTATTGCCGCTTTGTAATTGCACCTAAATTAGAGAAGTTTGAAAAAGTGTTTAAGGCAAAACTAAAACACTAATTAGGGAGTCTGGCGTGCCTTAGTTCCAATAAATTAAGGGCATTGGGCTTAAACCCTGTTATGTTTGGTTGCACCAAATGA
>JAGWVE010000038.1 GCA_018971025.1 Bacteroidota bacterium
TAGTTACAAATAATTTAATCAATTATCATAAAGTATAGAAATAGTTTAATAAATTAGCTTTAATTTAGAAATATACTAAAAATAGGCTACAAAATGAACCCAAAATTGAATCTTGACAAACTCGATTTACAGATCATTCAGGAAATGATGGAAGATGCAGAAGTCTCTTATGCCGATTTGGGCAAAAAACTATTTGTATCGGGCGGTACCATTCACGTGCGTATTAAAAAGTTAGAGGAGCTCGGTGTAGTGAAAGGTAAAAAACTATCTGTCGATTTAAAAGAACTCGGTTACGACGTGATCGCTTTTATTGGGATTTATTTAGAAAAAAGTTCATTGTATGATAGTGTTGCCAAAGAATTAAAAAAAGTGCCACAAATTGTGCGCTTAAATTATACCACCGGCAACTACAGCATGTTTGCAGAAATTGTTTGTAAAGACATTCAGCAGTTAAGATTTGTTTTACACGACGAGTTGCAAAAAATAAAAGGGATCGAAAGAACCGAAACATTTATTTCGCTCGAAGAAAGTTTGGTTAGAAATGTAGTGGTATCATCTACCGAGTAATTTATTTCTCTCTTACATTAAATGCATCTCTGAGTCCATTGCCTAATAAATTAAAGGCAAGTACTAGCACCATAATGGCAATACCTGGTGCAAGTGCTAGTGCAGGATTGTGCGTGATAATAAAATTGTAGTTTTCCTTAATCATGAGGCCCCAACTGGGTTGTGGCGGTTGCACACCCACGCCTAAAAAACTTAAACCCGCTTCAATAACAATAGCCGATGCAAAATTGCTTGCAGCAATCACTAAAATAGGTCCAATGATATTGGGTAAAATATGAATAAAAATAGTGCGCATATCGGAGTAGCCTAGTACCTGTGCCGCTTCAATAAATTCTCTGTTTTTAATGGCCATTACCTGACCACGCACAAGTCTTGCCACGTTTACCCACATGGTTAATCCTACCGCAATAAACACTTGCCAAAATCCTTTGCCTAATACAAGTGTTATGGCAAACACCAATAGTAAAGTTGGGATACTCCAAATAACATTGATAAACCACATAATACATTCATCTATCCAACCTCTATAAAAACCAGCAAGTGCGCCTAGTAAAATGCCAATGGTTAAAGACAGTAAAACGGCAATTAAACCAACACCCAAACTTACGCGCACCCCAATAATAAGGCGGCTGAGCATGTCTCTTCCAAATTTATCGGTGCCGGCGTAGTAGGTTTGTGTAATAACAGGAGTATTGGCCACCAGGCTTAGTGGCATTAAACCTGGCTCTGTAATGCCTTCGTCAATATATTTTTGATAATGAATTTCGTTTCCTTTGATTGTATAGGAAGTGACCGGAATAAAAGTATATATGTCTTCTTCGCCACCAATCAATTTTTCAAAAAAGGTTGTTTGTTTTGTTTGATTGATGCGTTTTACTTGAAGAAGTTGAATGCTAAAGCCCGGCTTCATACTTCCTATTTCAGGAATCATGCGGTTGGCATTTGGCGAATGTTCGGGTGCAATAAAATAAGCAAACACCGCCATCAAAAAAGCAGCAGCTACAATATATAGTGATACACTTGCTGCTTTATTTTTTCGAAGTTTTCTAAAAAAACTATCCGGCTGTTGTTGCATAACAGTTCGGCCTTTCCACTTGTAAGAACCAAACGTACCAAACCATCCCGCAACCACTGTATATAAAATATGAAACGGTTGCATTAATGCAAACCACCATAGTAGTTTTTGTTGTTTAAAAAACTTGGCAGATGCAAACATGAACGGCAATTCAATCAACGTTTTGCAACCAATTAATAAAAACCAGTTATTGATATTTCCTGTTTGTAAAAAATTAATGGGGAGGTACACCAGTAAGGATGCATTTACAAGATATACGAGTAGTAGTATCCAAAATATGATCTTGTCTTGATAGCCCAAAGCCTTGCTAGCCCAGCGTATCCGCTGTTGGATAAACAAACCCAGTGTGGCACTTGGAGCCGTTGAAACCACTGCATCCTCTGCATATACATAACCAATTTTCCCAGGATACGATTTTTTCATTTTATGCATCAGTAGCATATCATCGCCACTGGGTAAATGATCGATGCCGCTAAATTTACCAACGCTCTCAAAAGCTTTTTTTGAATAGCACAAATTAGCACCATTGCAAAGTGTATGAGATCCAGAAGCAACAGCGGCTGCCGTAATGCCTTGTAAGCTAATAAAATCTAGTACTTGAAAAATAGATAAAAAACTTCCCGTGTTTGTATAGGCTACGGGTGCGGCTACCATCACACAATCGTGGGCCTGTATATATGCATCATAGGTAGCTAACCAATTACGTGTAACACTGCAATCGGCGTCTGTGGTTACCATCCAATCTCCAGTAGCCTCAGCAATGGCAATTTCTATCGCTCTTTTTTTATACGCAACGATGTTTTCATTGTTTGTAAAATCTTTTAATTGCAGTAAGCGTACATGGTTATGTTGTTGTGCAATCTTCAAAACGATCTGCGCCGTTTCATCTTCAGAAAAATCATCTACTACAATAATTTCAAATAAATGTGAAGGGTAGTTTTGTGCCAGTATACCGGCAATGCAAGCTTCCATATTGCCAGCCTCGTTTCGGGCCGGAATGATAACCGAAAACTTGCTAATGGGAGTTTTGCCGCTAGCCACAAATGCGCGCATAGTCCAGTACCCTCTTGTATACAAGGCCATCAATACGCCGTAGGCTGCTAATAGGCAAATGGTTACTGTTAAAAAGGACATGTAACAAAGAAAATCAATAATTGGGCTATTTGTTAGGCCAGCCCCTTCATTTCCCAATTTTTTCTTGGTTTTATGCAAAAAACGGCCGTACTTTGAAATAGTTGCATAACTAACTATATGTCAAACAACCAATTTAAAAGAGGCGAATTATACAGCGTTATCAATGGTATGGCGTCTACGGCTGTGGCCCGTCGTTTACAAAAAAACTTTAGACTGGCTGGTCTCGAAATTACCATCGAGCAGTGGAGTGTACTCTATCATTTATGGAAGCAAGACGCACTTAGTCAGCAAGAATTGTGTAACCGAACATTTAGAGACAAGCCAAGTATTACGCGATTAATTGATAATCTCGAAAAGCAAAAATTAGTAAAGCGGATGCCTTCAAAAGAAGATCGACGCATTAATCTAGTTTGTTTAACAGAGACCGCAAAATTGCTCCAAGACAAAACCATCGAGCTAGCCAATCAAACCATGGATGAAGCGCTTGTTGGGGTTAATAAAAATGAAATTGAAATTGTGAAACTAGTGTTTCAAAAAGTGTACGATAATTTATTATAAAAGTTTTTTAAAAATATACATATGGAAACGACGAATCAACAACCGTTATTAGGTGGTGAGTGGATCATTAAAGAAAGTACGCTAGCAGCTACTTTTATTCCAGAAGAATTTAATGAAGAGCAGCAAATGGTAAAAGATATGTGCGATCAATTTATCGACACAGAAATTTTACCCATTGTAGATCGTATCGATAAAATGGAGTCCGGTTTAATGCCGTCACTCATGGAAAAAGCAGGTGAGCAGGGGCTTTTGTCCACTTCTTGTCCCGAGGCATATGGTGGACTAGGTAAAGATTTTATTACTTCTACCATTGTGAACGAAGCACTTGGTGGTGGTTATTCTTTTTCTGTAGCGATTGCTGCACACACGGGCATTGGCACACTGCCAATTTTATATTTTGGTACCGAAGAGCAAAAACAAAAATACATTCCAAAACTAGCAAGTGGTGAATGGAAGGGAGCGTATGGTTTAACAGAACCCAATAGTGGTAGTGATGCACTTAGTGCAAAAACAACAGCGGTATTATCTGCTGATGGTCAACACTATATTTTAAATGGACAAAAGTGTTGGATTACCAACGGTGGTTTTGCAGATGTGTATACCGTTTTTGCAAAAATTGATGGTGAAAAATTTACCGGCTTTATTGTTGAAAGAGGCATGGAAGGATTTACACAAGGTCCCGAAGAACATAAAATGGGTATCAAAGGTTCTTCTACCGTTCAACTCTATTTCCAAGACTGCAAAGTGCCTGTGGGTAACGTTTTGGGCGAAATAGGCAAGGGGCATATCATTGCATTTAACGTGTTAAATATTGGCCGTTTAAAATTATGCGCAGCAACACTGGGTGGTGCAAAAAGAGCAACTACTGTGAGTGTACAGTATGCTAAAACAAGAGAACAATTTAAATTACCGATTGCAAAATTTGGTGCCATCAAACATAAAATGGCGGAGATGGCTATAAAAATGTGGGTGTGCGAAGCAGGCCTTTACCGAACTGCAAAATGGATTGATGACAAAGAGCAAGCATTGCTTCAAGAAGGAAAAACATTTGCGCAAGCACTACTTGGTGCCGCAGAAGAATATGCAATTGAATGTGCAATGCTAAAAGTATTTGGTAGTGAAGTGCTGGATTTTGTGGTAGACGAAGGCGTACAAATTCATGGTGGTAATGGCTTTAGTGATGAGTATCAAATTTCTAAAGGATACCGCGATTCTAGAATCAACCGTATTTACGAAGGTACCAATGAAATCAACCGTTTGCTTACCGTAGACATGGTACTAAAGCGCGCCATGAAAGGAAAACTTGATTTAATGACACCTGCCATGGCGGTGCAAAAAGAACTGATGAGTATTCCAGATTTTGGTGATACCGATGATGCGCCATTTGCAAAAGAGCGTAAATATATTGCCAACTTTAAAAAAGCAATACTTATGGTTGCAGGTGCTGCCGTTCAAAAACTTATGATGCAACTTGAAAAAGAGCAGGAAGTATTAATGAATATTGCAGACATGGCCATCGAAGTATTTCATACCGAGAGTGCACTACTTAGGGTTATTAAATTAACTGAAAAAAATGGCGAAGCTGCAACTAGTATTCAAGCAGATATTATGCGCACCTATTTGTACGACGCTGCCGATAAAATTAATAAAGCCGGTAAAGATGCCCTCAATAGTTTTGCAGATGGCGATGAACTTCGCATGATGCATATTGGACTTAAGCGTTTTACCAAAGTAGATCCATACAATACCAAAGAATCTCGCCGCAGAATTGCAGATAAATTGGTGGCAGATGATGGATACAAAATGTAAGAGAATTTTATTTTTTGTATCTTGGCTACATGAATTATGTAAGGGCCATTGTATGCATTGCCATTTTTTTTGTACAGTCGGTAGCAGCGCAAACCAGCGGCTATCCTAGCTTTTGGGCCAGAACAGCGGGTAAACTACCTACACTTGCTTATGGGTTAGGGGAAGACAGGCTAGGGGGTGCTAAAATGGGCTACTTAGACACCAACGTGTTACTAAAAGTGGTGGATACGGCTAAATCCATGTTTCAGGTGCAGCTTTCAAAAAACCGTTTTGAATATATCGACAAGTCGTTTATTGTAGTAGACACAAACGCGCTTGATAAACCGCTTACGCTTTTTCCATATACCAGTAATTCCATCATTGCAAAAGGCGATTCTTTATTTGATTACGTTTCTATTCGCTTACCAGAAAAACTTCCTTATGCGTCTTGGATGGATATCAATCCTTCAAAAATTAATATTGATATCTATGGTGTGGCATCCAACACCAACTGGATAACACAACTGTCTAGTTTACAAGAAGTAAAAAATGTTTACTACCATCAAGTAGACGACGATATATTACGCGTAACCATCGAGTTACAACACAAGCAGCACTGGGGTTATTCACTCCATTATAGTAGCAAAGGACTTGAACTTACCGTAAGAAGACAGCCGCAAGATTTGGATTTAACTAAAATGGTGATAGCTATTGATGCAGGTCATGGTGGTTCTAATGTAGGCGCCGATGGTATTTGCACCAAAGTGCAAGAAAAAAATGCCACTTTATTATTTGCAAAAGCCCTCGAACAACATTTGCATGATGCGGGTATCGAAAACGTACTCATGACAAGAAACGCCGATACTAGTTTTGATAACAAAGACCGCATTTTGTGGCTACAAGATCAACTTCCACATGTGGTCATTAGTTTACACTTAAATTCAAGTGGCAGCCCACTTATAAATGGCACGAGCACCTACTATAAGCATATTGGATTTAGACCCCTTACACAAACCATTTTAGCGCGCATGCTAGAGCTTGGCCTCAATGAGTTTGGAAATGTAGGCAGTTTTAATTTTGCACTGAGTCAACCAACTGAGTTCCCCAGTTGTTTAGTAGAAATAGCTTTTTTATCCAATCTCGACGATGAGCAGCGCATTATTAGTCCCGAATTTCACAAAGACGTGGCTAAAAAAATTCATGCAGGATTGCAGGATTGGATTAGAAGAATGGACCGTTAAATCATTTTAAAATAGCACCCATGGATAGTTCAATACAAGAGTTTAATGATTACCGTCAAAAAATGAATGACGTTATTTTAAGTAAAGACAACCTCGTTTTAAAGCGTTTGTGGAATTTAGACACCAATACCTACGACGATGGAGCCCTCGATAAAAAAACAAAAGAAATGCTAGGTCTTGTGGCCAGTATGGTGCTTAGGTGTGACGATTGTATCAAATACCACCTTCAAAAATGTCATGAACTAGGGCTTTCTACAAGTGAAGTGTATGAAATATTTGCCGTAGCCAATATTGTGGGCGGGACTATTGTAATACCGCACACCCGTAGGGGTGCCGAATTTTGGGAAGCACTCGTTAATGGGTAAAAATTTTACCTTCTGTATTAAATTTAGTCGGACCTTTAGGGCTCCAATCATTCAAATAATACCAGATGTCTACAGATACTACTATAGAAGCACCCATTTTAACCGCTAAAGATTTTGCAACAGATCAAGAGGTTCGTTGGTGCCCAGGCTGCGGAGACTATTCTATTTTGGCGCAGGTTCAAAAAGTGATGCCCAATATTGGTGTTCCCAAAGAAAACATTGTTATCATTAGTGGTATTGGATGTAGTAGTCGTTTCCCTTATTATATGAATACGTTTGGTATGCACTCTATTCACGGACGTGCTACTGCAATTGCGAGTGGTTTAAAAGCTACTAGACCCGAGTTAAGTGTTTGGATTGTTACTGGAGATGGAGATAGTTTAAGTATTGGTGGTAACCATACCATTCATTTGTTGCGTCGAAATTTTGACGTAAACATTATGCTATTCAACAATCAAATTTATGGTTTAACAAAAGGGCAGTATTCACCTACTTCCGAAGAACATAAGATTACAAAAAGTACACCTTACGGTAGTATCGATCATCCATTTAATCCTGCTGCATTAGCACTTGGTGCCGATGCTAGTTTTATTGCACGCAGTATGGACCGTGATCCTAAGCATTTACAAGCGATGCTTACACGATCACACCAGCACAAAGGCGCATCATTTTTAGAGATCTATCAAAACTGCAACATCTTTAATGATGGAGCTTTTGAAATATTTACAGAAAAAGCTACCAAGCAGGAAGAGGCTTTATTTTTAGAACAGGGTAAGCCATTAATTTTTGGTGCCAATCAAGACAAGGGTATCAAATTTGACGGATTAAAACCTGTGGTGGTATCACTTGCCGATGGTGTTAGTGCCGATGATTTATGGATTCACGACGAAAGAGATTTTTATAAAGCACAAGTGCTTGTTCGTTTATTTGATTCGCCTACAAAACCCGAAGGACATTTTCCAAGACCTTTTGGTGTATTCTTTGAAACAGATAGAGCTTGTTACGAAGACGTAATGGCCATGCAAATTGAAGAAGTGATTGCTACCAAAGGGAAAGGCGATTTAGATAAAATGCTACGTGGCCGCGAAGTGTGGGAGATTCTATAAGATGTTATTAGAAATACACCCTGCCAACCCCAATCCTCGACATATTGCTACCGTAGTAGATTGCCTTAAAAGTGGCGGTATCATTGCATATCCCACCGATACCATTTATGGATTAGGTTGTGATATTTTTCAGCCAAAAGCCATCGAAAGAATTGCCCAAATTAAAGGGGTAGATCCAGCCAAAGCACAACTTAGTTTTGTATGTGCCGACCTTTCCGATCTAAGCAAATATGCAAAGTCTATTTCTACGCCACTGTATAGGCTTTTAAAAAATTATTTACCGGGTCCATTCACTTTTATTTTACCAGCAAGTAAGCAGGTGCCCAAGCTTTTGCAAAACAAAAAAAATACCATTGGACTTCGCATTCCTGATAATCAAATTGCCAGCGCCATTGTAGCAGCACTCGAACATCCAATATTGTCTGCGTCTTTACCTGGCGAAATAGTAGAAGAATACACCGACCCTTATGTGATTCATGAAAATTTTGAAAAGCTCGTAGATATAGTTATTGATGGCGGCATCGGTGGTATGATTCCTTCTACTATTGTTGATTGCACCACCGACGATTATACCGTTATTAGAGAAGGGGCTGGTGTGTGGGAAGGATAGCAAAACTTTTTCTATGGTATTCGCATAAGCCGTGTATTTCAATGGCAGCGCGGTGTACAGCTGTTCCGTATCCTTTATTTTTATCCCAGCCATACACCGGATAGTCTTTGTGTAGCTTATCTAAATAAGCATCTCTATGTGTTTTAGCTAAAATACTTGCAGCTGCAATAGAAGCATATTTTCCATCGCCTTTTACAATGCAAGTGTGTGGAATATTTTTGTAGGGTTTAAAACGGTTGCCGTCTACAATTAAATATTTTGGCTTTTTTTTAAGTGCTGCAACTGCTAAGTGCATCGCTTTAATGGATGCTTGTAAAATATTAATTTCATCAATTTCTGTGTGAGATACGCTGGCTACTGCCCATGCAATGGCTTCTTTTTCGATGATGGGTTTTAAAACTGCTCTATTTTTTTCTGTTAGTTTTTTACTATCATTTAAAAGTGGATGATAAAAGTTAGCGGGTAAAATAACAGCTGCTGCAAATACAGGACCCGCATAACAACCCCTGCCTGCTTCATCAAGCCCTGCTTCTAATAGCGCTGTTTGATAGTTTAGTTCTAACATGGTGCTGGGGTTCCACAATTTGATGCAAAATAGGTAAAAAATAACATGCATCTAATTGCTACCTTTGTAGTCATGAATACGACAAATAGATCCAACAAATTGGTAGCTACTTGGCTTTTAGTAGGTGTTGTTATGACCATTGTTCAATTTGTGCTTGGAGGTGTTACACGCCTAACAGGTAGCGGACTTTCTATTACTGAGTGGGATGTAATAACAGGTGCTTTGCCGCCACTCTCCGAGCAGGCATGGTTAACAGAGTTTGCGAAATACAAACAAACGCCACAGTTTCAGCTGTTAAATTTTGAATTTAACTTAGAGAATTTCAAACATATTTTTTTCTGGGAATGGTTTCACCGTTTATGGGCCCGGATTATTGGTGTTGTTTTTGCAGGTGGTTTTATTTGGTTTTTAGTAGCCAAGCATTTTAAAAAAGAAATGATTAAGCCACTGGTAATTTTATTTTTTTTAGGCGCTATGCAAGGTGCTATTGGTTGGATTATGGTAGCGAGTGGACTCGAAGGCGACGCGGTGTATGTAAAGCCTACGCGCCTCGCACTACATTTTATTTTTGCATTAGGCTTACTGTCTTATACATTTTGGTTTGCACTTCAACTTAGTGTACCTAAAACAGCTCTTCAATTTCCAGCAGGCATGCATGAGACTGTTACAAAAGCAAAAAAATTTAATCTGGTACTACTTGCCATACTTGTGCTACAACTCATGTACGGTGCACTGATGGCGGGCCACAAAGCAGCCATGGTAGCGCCAACTTGGCCAACCATTAATGGAGACTATCTACCAGGTAATTTATTTTCAGATCCTGTATTTTTATTAAACTTTATTGAAAACAAAATACTTGTGCATTTTATGCACCGCGGCATCGCTTATGTTTTATTACTGCTCATGATCATTTGGACTATAAGATTGCTTCAAATCAATGGAAGTGTATTTTTTAACCGGATAAAAATTATACCAATGCTTCTAGTGATACTGCAAGTATTATTAGGTATCGCAAGCTTACTCTATGCGCGCAGTATTATTCCGGGGGTATGGGGTATTTTTGAATGGATGGCTCAAATTCACCAACTGGTGGGTATGAGTTTGCTACTTAGTTTGGTGGCTACTTATTACGTGATGCGGGCACAAACAAAGTAAAATAACTCGGTAACACTTTAATGTTCAGTTGCTTTGCAGTTTCTACGGCTTCGCCGTCTATATGTAAGGGTGCTAATAAGGTGTTGTTGATTTCTAAACTGGGTGTTTGAAAATACACAATGTTGTTGCGCTCCATGTCCTGAACAAGTTTTTGCATTTTATTATTACCCCTGAGTTGTTGTAAAATAGCATACGGCAGTTTTACTTTATGCATTTTTTGAACTACAATAACATCTAATAGACCGTCATTTAATTTTGCTTGTGGTGCAATGGTTACGTTGTTGCCAAACTGGTTGCTATTGGCAATGCTTATTAAAAATGCGTCTGTAAAAAAACTAAAATCAGGCATTTTAATTTCAAACCCGTAAGGTTGTGCTTTAAAAAATTGTAACAAACTTTCTTTGGCGTAATTATATAAACCGCGTTTTGCTTTGCGTGCAAAATTATGCGCTACTTGAGCGTCAAAACCAAGCCCACTAAGCATACATGAAAATGCATCATTAATGGTAAATGCATCAACGGGCATGGTATTCCCTTCAATAATTACCTGTAATGCTTTTTTAATTTTTGTAGGGATGCCTGCTGCTCTAGCAAGGCCATTACCAGAGCCTACTGGTAAAATACCAAAGCAAACAGGTAGCGCTGCAAAAGCTTGTACCACCTGGTTTACAGAGCCATCGCCACCAACTATAACAATATCTGTAAATCTTTCCGCTATAACTTTTTCTTTAAGTAAACTATAATTACCAGTAGCATTTGTATAGTCGATCGTATGTAAAAACCCAGCGCTTTTTATTTTTTCTGTTATAAACGCTATGAGTTGTTCTTTTTTGCGTGTGCCAGAAATGGGGTTTACTAAAAATAAAATATTGCGGTCCATCATTACTACCATTTAATAAGCGCACTAGCCCAAGTAAATCCACTTCCAAATGCGGCTAAACAAACAAGGTCACCTTCTTTAATTAAATTATTTTCAAAAGCTTCACAAAGTGCAATAGGAACAGAGGCTGCCGTAGTATTGCCGTACTTCATAATATTATTGTACACCTGATCATCTCTAAGTCCTAATTTTTGTTGCACAAATTGTGCAATGCGTAAATTGGCCTGATGCGGTATGAGCATATTTATATCAGAAGGCTCGTAACCATTATTGTGTAAGGCTTCTAGGATAACTTCTGGAAATTTTACAATGGCTTTTTTAAATACCGATGGACCATCCATGAATGGAAAATTTTGCGCACTGTCAATCATGTTATGGCTCATAAACATTTGTCCAATTTGTGCTTCATCAAAATTTGCATATTCCCCCCAATGATTGGCGTGTGTGCCAGGGTTATACATGGCTAATATTTCGGCAGCTGCGCCGTCGCTATGTAAGTGCGTACTAAGTATGCCTTGTCCTTCATTTTTTGCAGGTTGCAACACAACGGCGCCGGCGCCATCGCCAAAAATGACAGAAACATTTCGTCCTCGGGTACTAAAATCTAGTCCAAACGAATGCTTTTCACTTCCTATTACAAGTATGTTTTTATACATACCTGTTTTTATAAATTGATCGGCAACGCTCAGCGCATATACAAATCCACTACACTGGTTTCTAATATCTAGTGCACCAATTTCTTTCATGCCCATGGCTCTTTGTACCAGCACGCCGCAGCCTGGAAAATAATAATCTGGTGAGAGCGTGGCAAATACTATAAAATCAATTTCAGCAGCAGTAGTGCCGGCTCTTTCGATGGCAATTTTTGCAGCTTCTACGGCCATGGTGGTAGTAGTTTCTTGTGTGCGGTGCGCATACCTTCTTTCTTGGATACCCGTTCTTTCCACAATCCATTCGTTGCTGGTTTCCATATACGCAGTGAGGTCTTGATTGGTCACTACATTGGAAGGTAAGTACTTACCAATCCCCGCAATTTTGCTATTTAACATTTGTAACGGGTTTGAGTTGTAAAATTTGCTGCATAAAAAGAGATGTTTCTTTTTCTACCGTTACAATATCATTAGACTGAATGGGCGATGCGAGTACGTGATTTCCCGCTTCTGGTATGGGAACCATTCGTTTTAAATTAGCAGGTGTACCAACGGCTTCAAACATTTCTTTCATCGCCGAAACTTTTACAACAGGGTCCTGGTTTTTTTCATCCTTAAAATAATAAAGCGTTAGAAGTGGACATTTAATTTTATTAAAATGACTAGGGATCATGGTGGTTTCCAATAATTCTTGCAATTGAACTACGGCTTCTAATCTGTAATGATCGTTCCAATATTTTTTATACGCATCGGTTCTGTTTTTCAACACATTTTCTTTTCCGCCCATCACCATTCTTGCAATTTGTAAACCCCATGGGTTGTTGGTTAAAAATGCACTTGGATTATTGATCGCAATGTTTGGAGAATATAAAACCAATCCGGCCACGTCATCAAAATTGGATGCTAATTCTAGTGCAACGGTTCCGCCTGTAGATGTACCCATTAAAATTACTTTCTCGCCTAATTGTTTGCCAATGGCATAGGCGTCTTTTGCAGATTCCCATAAACTGGTAGCGGTCATATTAATGAGTGCATCGGTGGTGTCAATACCATGTTCCGATAATCTAGCGAGGTACATATTGCATCCAAACTGCTTCGCAATATTTTTATGTACAGGATTTCCTTCTTCCTGACTGGCGCTAAAACCATGCAAATACACAATTGCATAGGGTGTTTTGGCTTTGGTGCTATCATTGGCCCAAACAATGCGTGCTTCATTGTCCGGTTTTACTTTGTGAACCGCTTCATTGGCTTTTACAAAGGCCTCTAATGCTGCTGGATCAGAAGGTACCTGTATTAAGTTATTGTTATAAATGGGGGCTGCTGGCTTTGGGCCTAAAAAATATACAATGGCTAGCAGGGCAACCAATACCGCTATAATTTTAAGGAAGCGTTTCATAGGCAAATTTATAGCCGTAAATATCTTGTTTTAGCCTGATATTAGGGTAAACTAAGCGTTAATTATTGGCTTTCAGGCCCAACCTTTGCTTTTATGGGGTTTCTAAACTTATAATCCTTACCTTTGCAGCCTTAAAAAAGCACATGGAAATAAGAAACATCGCCATTATTGCGCACGTTGACCACGGTAAAACTACATTGGTTGATAAAATTTTACACGCAACAAAGGTGTTCAGAGACAATCAAGAAACAGGTGAACTTATCATGGATAGCAATGAGCTAGAACGTGAGCGTGGTATCACCATCTTAAGTAAAAATGCATCGGTAACTTATAAAGGCGTAAAAATTAACGTTATTGACACTCCAGGTCACTCGGATTTTGGTGGTGAAGTAGAACGTGTATTGAAAATGGCTGATGGTGTTTGCTTGTTAGTAGATGCTTTTGAAGGACCAATGCCTCAAACAAGATTTGTATTACAAAAAGCTTTACAATTAAACTTAAAGCCTATTGTAATTATCAATAAGGTAGATAAACCAAACTGTCGTCCTGACGAAGTGCATGACGCGGTATTTGAGTTATTCTTTAACCTAGATGCTACCGAAGAGCAATTAGATTTCCCTACTTTTTATGGTAGTGGTAAAAATGGTTGGTTCAACGATAGCTTAACACCTTGCGAAAATATTGATCCATTACTTGATGGTATCTTAAAATTTGTGCCGCCACCAAATGCAAAAACGGGTGCTACACAAATGCAAATCACATCTCTTGATTATTCAACTTTCCTTGGTCGTATTGCCATTGGTAAAGTAGAGCGTGGTGTGATCAAAGAAGGCCAAAACGTAGTGTTGGTGCAGGCTGACGGCTCTATCAAGAAAAATAAAGTGAAAGAGCTTTATGTGTTTGAAGGAATGGGTAAGCGTAAAGTAACTGAAGTTGTTTCTGGTGATTTATGTGCTGTTGTTGGACTTGAAGAGTTTAACATTGGAGATACCATTGCTGATCCTGAAACACCGGAGGCTTTACCTATTATTAGTGTAGACGAGCCAACTATGAGTATGACATTTAGTATCAACAACTCTCCATTCTTTGGTAAAGAAGGAAAGTTTGTTACTTCTCGTCACATTCGTGATCGTCTGATGAAAGAAACAGAAAAAAACTTAGCACTTCGTGTAGAAGAAACAGATAGTGCGGATAGCTTCTTAGTTTACGGTCGTGGTATCTTACACTTAGGTGTACTTGTAGAAACCATGCGTAGAGAAGGGTATGAATTAACCGTGGGAAATCCGCAGGTACTTGTAAAAGATATCGATGGAAAAAAACACGAACCTTTTGAAATATTAGTAGTAGATGTGCCTTCTGAATTTAGTGGTAAAGCCATTGATTTAGTGACACAGAAAAAAGGTGAAATGTTGGTGATGGAATCTAAGGGTGACATGCAACATTTAGAGTTTGATATTCCTTCTAGAGGACTTATTGGACTTCGTTCACAAATGTTAACCCAAACTGCTGGTGAGGCTGTAATGGCGCACCGTTTTAATGAGTACAAGCCTTGGAAAGGACCTATTCCTGGTCGTAACAATGGTGTGCTTATTGCTAAGTTTGGTGGAACAACAACTGCTTATTCTATCGATAAATTACAAGATAGAGGACGTTTCTTTATCGAACCAGGTGAAGAAGTATACATCGGACAAATTTTGGCGGAGCACATTAAACCAGGAGATTTAAATATCAACGCAGTGGAAATGAAAAAGCTTACCAACCACCGCGCAAGTGGATCTGATGATAGCGTTCGTATTACACCAAAAACTCAGTTCACCCTAGAAGAGTGTATGGAGTACATTCAACAAGATGAGTGTATCGAAGTAACACCTAAATCTGTAAGAATGCGTAAAACGCATTTAGATGAGAATGATCGTAAAAACGCATCAAGATCTCAAGGGTAACTTCTAAAAGTTATATTGTAAAAAGGCCTCCGCTTGCGGAGGCCTTTTTTTATGCAAATTTATTTATTAAGCGTATCCCACAGCAAATCTTTCAGTGCAGTTAAGCCTGTGTTGGTCACAGAAGATATAAATACGTGTGGTATATTTTTTGGAAGTTCTTTTGCAATGGCTTCTTTTAATTCATCGTCTAGCATATCTGATTTAGAAATGGCAATGATAAAATCTTTTTGAAGCATCTCGGGATTATACTGCTCTAATTCGTTGCGCAAAATGTCAAATTCTTTTTTGTGGTCATCGCTATCTGCGGGGATCATAAAAAGTAAAATGGCGTTGCGCTCAATATGCCTTAAAAACCTGTGCCCTAGGCCTTTTCCTTCGGCGGCACCTTCAATAATTCCGGGTAAATCGGCAATACAAAAAGAGCGTGAATCTCTATATTCCACCATGCCAAGTTGTGGCGTTAAAGTGGTAAATGCGTAGTTGGCAATTTTAGGCGTGGCCGCTGTAATCGATGATAGCAAAGTTGATTTTCCAGCGTTCGGAAATCCAACCAATCCCACATCGGCAAGTACTTTTAGTTCTAAATATTTATAGCCTTCGGTACCTTCTTCTCCGGGTTGTGCGTGCTCGGGAACTTGGTTGGTAGGGGTTGCAAAATTGCTATTGCCTAGGCCACCTCTTCCACCTTTTAACCAAATAATTTCCTGACCGTCGTATAAAATTTCGGCTTCTACATTGCCTGTTTCTTCATCTTTTGCAATGGTACCCAATGGAACTTCTAATATGATATCGTTACCATCACGACCGGTGCAATTATTTTTACTTCCACCTTCACCATGTTCTGCTAAAACGTTTTTAAAATAACGCATATGCAACAGGGTCCAAAGTTGCGCGTTGCCTTTTAAAATGATATGACCACCTCTACCACCATCACCACCATCTGGTCCACCTTTAGCAGTCAGTTTATTGCGCATAAAGTGTCTAGCACCAGCGCCACCATGGCCGCTGCGGCAAAATATTCGGATGTAATCAATAAAATTATTTCTTTCAGACACTAATGGCGTGCAACACGTATTTTGTTAGAAGACAAAGGTACAAGGTTAAATGGTTAATCCGCCCACTAAAATGGTAACCATGTTTTCTTCTAATGCAGCTGCAGTAATTTTTTGTTTAGAACGGTGCCAGCTTTCGATACCACTAATGGCGTGCAATAAAATAAGCACGGCTGTTGGTGCATCAATCGCTTTAATTTCTTTGTTTTTGATACCCGTTTCTATGATCGCAGCAAGGCGCTTGCGATAAATGCGGCGCTGGTTTTGAAAGTTGGATAGGTAAGGATCATTTAAATGTTTCCACTCTCTATCGCTCACATATACTTCTTCATAATTGTTCACCATTTCAACAATATGGAAGCGTAATATTTTTTCAATTTTTTGAATCGCCGAAATAGGTTCTGATTCTATTTCATCCAATTTTTGTAAAAACCTATTTGCAACGCTAAAACAAAGTTCGTGTAAGAGCTCTGTTTTAGATTTAATATGGTTGTATAAACTGGCAGCTTCTACACCCACCGATTCGGCGAGGTCGCGCATACTTGCTGCTTTAAATCCTTTTTCTCTAAAAAGGATAGCTGCTTTACTAACGATAACGTCTTTACGAGATGTGTTTTTTTCTGTTTTTATTCTGGCCATAATCTTGAATTTGCACTAACGTATGTTAGTGGTTTATGCTAAGTTATTGGTTTTTTTTGTTAGTTTAACCCTTTTGAGCCTAAAAGCCTATTTTCGCACCCGTAATAAATCAAAATATATGTCTTTAGTAGTAGTAGGATCTATGGCTTTTGATGCCATCGAAACACCTTTTGGAAAAAGTGATAAAATTATTGGCGGTGCTGGTACTTATATCGCTTGGTGTGCTTCCAATTTTACCCCAGTAAAACAAATTTCTGTGGTAGGTGGCGATTTTCCAGACGCTGAATTAGCAGCGCTAACTGCTCGTGGGGTAGATTTAGAAGGTGTGCAAATTAAAAAAGACGAAAAAACATTTTTCTGGAGTGGTCGTTACCACATGGATATGAATACGCGCGATACACTCGACACACAATTAAATGTGTTGGAAAATTTTGTGCCTGTTGTACCAGATAGTTTTCAGGATTGCGAATTTTTAATGCTAGGTAATTTAGTGCCGAGTGTACAAAGCAGTGTTATCAAGCAATTAAAAAACCGTCCTAAGCTCATTGTCATGGATACCATGAACTTTTGGATGGAAATTATGATGGATGATTTATTACACACCATTAGCCTTGTAGATGTTCTACTTGTTAATGATAGTGAAGCCCGTCAATTAAGTGGTGAGTATAGCCTTGTAAAAGCAGCTAAAAAAATCATGGCGATGGGTCCTAAATATTTAATCATTAAAAAAGGAGAGCATGGTGCACTTTTATTCCACGAGGATCAAGTGTTTTTTGCGCCGGCACTTCCATTAGAAGAAGTATTTGATCCAACTGGTGCTGGTGATACCTTTGCTGGTGGCTTTATTGGTCATATTGTTCGTACCAAAGACACTTCTTTTGAAAACATGAAAACCGCTATTATAGTGGGTTCTGCCATGGCTTCTTATTGTGTAGAAAAGTTTGGTACCGAGCGTTTGAGAGAAATTAGCAAAGCAGATATTAGCGACCGTATTGCTCAGTTTGTAGACCTTGTAAACTTTGATATTAACCTGATTGGGTAAGCTTACACCAACAGGATCCATAAAATATTTTGGCGTTATATTAAAATGCCCCTAATTTTACATCCGAACATGAGAACATCGAAACATACAAAACGTATCAAAAAACCACTCTAACCAGGGAGGTGCTTCGTTTTGTAATGTATAAACATACGCAAGAGGCCTTCCCAAATGGGAGGGCCTTTTTTTATATGATAACTAAAAACTAAAAACAAAAAAAAATGAAAGTAGCTGTTGTAGGCGCAACTGGCCTGGTGGGTACAAAAATGTTACAAGTACTAGCCGAACGTAATTTTCCTGTCACTGAAATTGTACCGGTAGCATCAGAAAGATCTGTTGGTAAAGAAGTACAGTTTAAAGGCAAAGCATATAAAGTGGTAAGCATGGAAGATGGTATTGCTGCTAAACCTGCCGTAGCTATATTTTCTGCAGGCGGTGGCACTTCGTTAGAATGGGCGCCAAAGTATGCAGCGGCAGGCATTAGAGTGATTGACAACTCTTCGGCGTGGCGTATGGATCCTACAAAAAAATTAGTGGTACCAGAAGTAAATGCTGCTGTGTTAACACCCGAAGATTATATCATTGCCAACCCCAACTGTTCTACTATTCAAATGGTGGTGGCTTTACAACCACTACATGCTAAATATAAAATCAAACGTGTGGTAGTGAGCACTTACCAAAGTGTTACAGGTACCGGTAAAAAAGCAGTTGACCAGCTTTTTAACGAGCGCGCAGGCAAAGAGGG
>JAGWVE010000090.1 GCA_018971025.1 Bacteroidota bacterium
TTCTAGTCAAATTTAGTAAAACAAACCAATCAATCGCTGTGTTGCCCGTAGATGTTAACAATATTTTCTCTAATGACCCTCATTTGTTTAACCAAACAGCGCTAAACCTCTTTGCCTATCAGTATTCTGGGAATAAAGTATACCAGCGTTGGTGTGATCTAATTTTGCCTAGCCAACATCCAAAAAATGAGTCGGGTGTACCGGTGTTTACCAATTACACGGATATTCCGGCCATGCCCATTGGCTTTTTTAAAACCGAAACCGTGCAAACCGGTAACTACCAGCCCGTAATGTATTTTGAAAGCAGTGGTACAACAGGAACCGAGCAAAGCAAACATTATATCAAAGACGAAGCGTTATATCAACAAAGTTTTACAACTGCATTTGAGGCCGTATATGGCCCGGTACAAGACTGGTGTATTATTGGATTGTTGCCCGCTTATTTAGAACGTCCACATTCGTCACTTGTATATATGGTGGAGCATTTAATTAAAGCATCTACGCATGCACAAAGTGGATTTTATTTATACGATCATGCAGCACTTGCAAAAACCTTAGCAGCCAATGAAGCAGCGGGTCAAAAAACATTGTTGATAGGGGTAACGTTTGCCTTATTAGATTTTGCCCAAAATTTTCCCATGCCACTTTCTTATACCACTATTTTAGAAACGGGCGGTATGAAAGGTAGGCGAAAAGAGTTAACCAGGGAAGAAGTACATGCTGCATTAATGGACGCTTTTAAAGTGACGTCTATTCATGGCGAATATGGCATGACAGAATTATTATCACAAGCCTATGCTACCGGAAATGGTATTTACAAATGCCCACCTTGGATGCGCGTACTGGTTACCGAAGAAGAAGACCCATTAACCATAAAAACCAGTGGCAGAGGCACTTTACAAGTAATTGACCTCGCTAATATACATAGCTGTGCCTTTATCGCCACAGAGGATGTAGGCGCCGTTTATGAAGATGGCAGCTTTGAAGTTTTTGGCCGAATGGATCATTCGGCCCTACGCGGTTGCAGTTTAATGGTGCTCTAATTTTTAGAGCACCAGCGCAAAAATTGTCTTACACACTTACATTAAAATCACGAAGTGCATCGTTTAAACTTGTTTTTAAATCGGTACTTGCTTTACGCTGACCAATAATTAAAGCACAGTTTACTTGGTATTCACCTGCATTAAACTTTTTAGTTGTAGTACCCGGAATTACCACAGATCTTGCTGGTACACGACCTGTATATTCTACCGGCGTTGATCCGCTTACGTCAATAATTTTTGTTGATTGTGTTAATACCACATTGGCACCTAGTACGGCTTCTTTTTCTACAATAACACCTTCTACCACAATACTTCTACTGCCTAAAAAACAACCGTCTTCGATAATAACAGGGCTTGCTTGTAGTGGTTCTAATACACCACCAATACCCACGCCACCACTCAGGTGTACGCCTTTACCAATTTGTGCGCAACTACCCACCGTTGCCCAGGTATCAACCATGGTACCCGCATCTACATACGCACCAATGTTTACATAACTTGGCATCAGTACCACCGAGCTAGCAATGTATGCACCATAACGCGCAACTGCAGGCGGAACGGCTCTTACGCCCAATTCTTTGTAGTTGCTTTTAAGTAACATTTTATCGTAAAACTCAAAAGGAGGAAGCTCCCATGTTTGCATTTGTTGAATACCAAAATACATTAAGATGGCTTGTTTAACCCACTCGTTAACCACCCACTTGTCACCCTCTGGCGACGCTACACGTAAACGACCTTTATCTACGTCTTCAATCACCGCTCTTACTGCGTCACTATAGGTTGCCTCTTTTAATAAATCTCTATTTGACCAGGCTTCTAGAATTAAATTTTGTAAAGACATGCTTAAATTTTTTGCAAACATAAGCAAGACATCTTTAACTACCATTATATTTGCCCGGTGACCCCATTATTTAATTCAGATATTGAAGCTTGTTTACGCGTTTTAGAAAGCGGCGGCCTTATTTTATACCCCACCGATACTATTTGGGGTATTGGCTGTGATGCCACCAATGAGGCAGCGGTTACAAAAATATTTGACTTAAAAAAACGTCCCGATAGCAAGGCGCTGATTGTATTGATAGCAGACGAGCGTTCGCTATTACAATACGTAGCAAGCCCCCACATAGAAGTGTTTGATTACATTATGGGTGTGTCAAAACCTACTACTATTATTTATGATGATGCCATTGGGCTCGCTTCTAATTTATTGGCAGAAGATGGATCTGTGGGTATTCGTATTTGTACCGATGAATTTTGCAAGCATTTAATCAAGCGTTTTAGAAAACCCATTGTAAGCACTTCCGCTAATTTGTCTGGCTTTCCGCCGCCAACTGTATTTTCAGATATTGATATTGCTGTTACACAAGGGGTGGATTATGTGGTCAACTATCGTCAGGATGATCTTACACCTGCATCGCCTTCTGCGGTGGTGAAATGCAGTAAAGACGGGCGTTTCACAATTCTAAGGCCCTAATTGGTTCCTTTTGTTTCCTTTTGGTTATTTTTGCTTCATGAGGCGCATACTGGTTATTCAAACAGCTTTTATTGGCGATGTTGTACTCGCAACAGCAATGCTTGAAAACTTGCATGCGGCGTATCCAGCTTCTCAAATTGATATTTTGGTAAGGCAAGGTGCTAACGAACTTTTTATTGATCATCCATACATCAATGCAGTGCATGTGTGGGATAAAAAGAAAAATAAATACCAGCATCTTTTTCAAATTATAAAAACGATTAGGCGCATCAAATATGATGTGGTCATTAATGTTCAGCGGTATGTAGCTACTGGTATGATCACGGTTTTATCGGGTGCCAAAAAAACAATTGGCTTTGATAAAAATCCACTCAGTTTTTTATTTTCAGAAACGGTAAAGCACTCGTTTGGGCCAGGCGCGAAGGCGACTGGCGCGGAAGCGCTCCACGAAACATCGCGCAACCACACATTACTTGCATCACTTACAACAGCGCCAGTAGCAAAGCCTGCGCTATATCCGTCCGCAGCAAATTTTGCAGCGGTGCAAAAATGGCAAGGCGCACCTTATATATGCATGTCGCCAGGGTCGGTGTGGGAAACAAAAAAAATGCCTGCAAAAAATTGGATCGATCTTATACTTGCAATCCCTACTAACTACACTATTTATTTGATGGGTGCGCCTAACGAAAAAGATTTGTGCGCATCGATACTGAGTGGTTCATCAAGAGGGGGAGTGATTAATATAGCCGGTGAGCTGAACTTGTTAGAAGCAGCGGCACTTATTAAAGGTGCGCGCTTAAATTATGTAAACGATTCGGCACCGATGCATTTGGCATCTGCTACCAATGCGCCCGTTGTTGCTATCTATTGTTCTACGATTCCGGCATTTGGATATGGTCCATTATCGGACAAACAATTTATTGTAGAAACCCTAGAACCTTTACCCTGCAAGCCCTGCGGCCTACATGGAAAAACGGCTTGTCCACTCGGGCATTTTACATGTGGGTATGGCATTACAACAACGCAATTACTAGCGCCTCTTTCGCTTATATAAATGAGCAAAGCGCTACATTTGCAATGCATGGAAATTAATTGTTCACCACACGAAACCCAACTCTTTAAAAAAATAGGTGCCGCAGCAGATAAGCTGGGTGTGCCTGCTTATTTAATTGGTGGATTTGTGCGTGATAAAATTATTGGACGTCCTACCACCGATGTGGATGTGGTTTGTATAGGAGATGGTATTGCATTAGCACATGAAGTAGCAGCACTTTTTGCTCCAAAGCCT